>JAFGQP010000050.1 GCA_016935635.1 Sedimentisphaerales bacterium | reverse complement strand
ATTCACGGTACTGCATACGATCCTTATTCCAAGCACCCGGCGGAAGCCTCAATTGACGCCGGAAAGATTGCTGCCACGGCATCTTCTTCATGGCCGGGCCTTGATCCTGCCTACACGATTAACGGCAAACCTCTGGAGATGAACTATCGCCAGACGTCCGGATGGTGGCATGCCTCCGGCACAACCGAGCTTTCGGCTGCCGAACCCAATGAGACTCCGGTCGGCGCGGCATGGCTGCGGTATGATTTTGACAAGCCCTATACGCTGGGCGAAATGTGGTTATGGAATCACAATCAGCCGGGATTGACAGGTCGCGGACTGAGAAAAGTGTTTATTGACTACTATGACGGTATGAACTGGAACAGGCTGATGAATGACACTGGGGACCATTTCATTTTGACTCAGGCCAGCGGTAACGCCCTGATTGAACATACCGATGCCATCGATTTTGACGGAATAACGGCAACGTCGGTCGTGATTACCGCAGATCCGAACGGCGGCATGTGGGGAGATCCGGCTTCGGGTCCCTATTATGGGATGACCGAAGTGCTGTTCGGTATTGCCAATACCGTCTGGACGGCTCCGGGAGAACCCGAAATTGTACTGCCTGCAGAAGATGCGATTCATGATACCAGAATCACGGCAGTGGCTTCTTCCGAATATGAAAGCAATAATGGTGCTCAGAATACCGTAAATGGCTCAGGACTGAACTGGAAAACACTGCTCCATGATAATCACGGTAATGCCTGGACCATGTGGCATGCGGATGGAAATACAAACCTGAGCAGCGCTCATCCAAACACCATGATTGGATATGAGTGGATTCGATTCAATTTCGATAAGTCTTATCCCCTTGGAATGATGTGGGTCTGGAATCAAAACCAGTCGAATCTGACAAGCCGCGGCCTCAAAAAGGTATATATCGAATATACCGCCGACGGTCAGAACTGGTCCAGGCTGATGGATGGAACCAATGACTATTTCATTTTTGACCAGGCTTCCGGCGAAAACCACATTCAGTACACGACTGCCGTTAATTTTGCCGGGGTGGATGCGAATTCCGTGGTCATTACCGCCGATGCGACAGAGGGGCACTGGGGCGGGGCACCGTATGTGGGATTAAGTGAAGTACGCTTCGGCATCTATGGCACGGCCTATCGCGGTCATCCGGTTCCGGTGGAAGGGGATATTGATGATGATTTCGATGTCGATGACGAGGATGTCAGGGAATTATATGGAGACTGGCTGGATGATAACACCGTTTCAGCTCAGAGGAATACAATCCTTGACGACTTTGAGAGTTATTTTCCGGTTGCCGATCCGAATCTGTCCACCCAATGGACGCTGCAGGAGAATGCCGATGTCAATCAGGCAATCACATTATTGACTAATCCGGCCGAGGCCCATTCAGGCAGTCAGGCCATGCGATGGACATGGCAGGAGATTACAGACGGCGCGTTTGCTTATATTGTATGTGATGCCAATAACATTGACTTGAATGATTACGACCAGTTCTCCCTGTGGATGTATCGCCATGACTCCAAACACCAGCAGTTTGTCATTGAACCGCTCGATGAGCAGAAGCAGCCGCTCGCTGCGTATGGTTTTTCCCTGTTCCCGGATTCGGTGGAGCAGCCTGTTGGACAATGGGCTCGGATTGTGGTGAATCTGAACGAGATAAATACATCTGTTCCGATTAAATATATCCAGTTTAGAACCACGACGGACTATACAACAGACCCGGGCACGATAGATATCGATGATATTGCATTTTACAAGAGGCCCGAATGTGGTATGCTTCGCAGTACGGATATCAACAGCGATTGCGTGGTGAACCTCGACGATTTTGTCATCATAGCCACCCATTGGCTTGAAGGCACTGTGTATTAATTCTGAGGCAGGCTATTCAAATGGGTTGACTGTGCAGACTTGTGCAGTCAACCCGTTTTTTTACCTTATCAAATGCAGTGTGCGGCTCAGGCGGTATTGACAAAACGTTTTCGATAGTTTGAGGGAGACGTTCTCATCACCGATTTAAAACATCGCGTAAAATAGCGTTCCTCGGAATACCCGAACTCCGCGGCGATCTTGCTGATCGGCAGCGTGGTTTCCGAAAGCATCCGGGCTGCCCGGTTCATGCGGACGCGGATGATTTCGGAATAGATGGAGCGATCCAGCAGGGTGTGAAATTTTCGCTCCAGGAGCCGGCGGGATACGCCCACGGCATCCGCCACATCATCCACCTGGACAATCGTTTTGCTGTGTTCTCGAATAAATGTTAGTGCTTTCGAGATATCGCCGTCGTCAATAAAACTACGGTCCGTGGATTCGCGGGTGATGATATGAGTCGGCTGCATCATGATTTTCTGGATGGGCAGCCTGGTTCCTGCCATTAACTGATCCAGAATCCAGGCGGCCTCGTACCCGGTTTTCTCGAAATTATAGGCGATGCTGGACAGGGTGGGAATAGACAGGCTGCAAATCAAGGGGTCATTGTCTATCCCCAGCACGGACACCTCTTCCGGAACCGCAATGCAGGCAATTCGGCAGGCCTCCAGGACATGACGCGCCATATCACAATTGGTGGTCATGATGGCAATGGGTTTGGGTAATCCGGCCAGCCATCGAATCAATTTCTTCTGCTCTGTTTCCAGCAGGTAATCCTGTTCCAGGGTACTGTAGTATTGGCTTAAAGACTGATTCCTGGCTGCGACGGCCTGTTCCAGATAATACCCCCTCTGTTTGCACCAATAGGATTTGGCAAATCCGACAAAACCAAAGCGGGTATGTCCTTTGGCCCAGAAGTAGTCGGCTGCCAACTGGGCCGGCAGCTTGCAGTCCGGCTCGATGGAATGAAGGTCGGGTACCGGTTTTTTTATGTCGGTCACGATGACCGGCTTGTTAAACGACAATATTTGCTCAATTTTGCCGAAAAAAGGAACTCGGACGATAAATCCATCAGGGTTGAGCTGTTTAAGGTGATTCATGATACCTGGATGTCCGGCCTGATAATCCGGCAGTCGCATATAGGTGGCCCAGGGACCGTGAATGCGTGAATATCGGGCAATGCCGTTTAGGAGCCCCCGATCATATTCACGAGATTGTGGAATAAGTAACGCTACTTTTTTCAAGAAAATCCTCTTCGGACCTGTTGGGTACTTGATTTTGTTCCGGTAAAGATCTCACAATTATCCTATATAGCGGCTCTGGTGAGGCAAAACAAGGGTAAATGTCGCAAAATAAGATTAATTGGACGCAAAATACGTTTCCCTGGAATCCCTGTGCTGTTACAATGCTCCGAAGTAGTCAAGGAGAGTATGGAATCCATTATCAAGTGAGCTGAATAATGCCAAGTCGCAACCTGTATGAAGTCGTTCCTGCTTCAGGTAAGGGCGGGAGTCTTTTTTATCTGTCTGTGTTATGCTTCATTGCCGCCCTGGGAGGGCTGCTGTTTGGCTTTGATACGGCGGTCATTTCCGGTACGGTCGATTCCCTGCGAGCACAATTCAATCTGAGCAGCATGATGGAAGGCTGGGTGGTGTCCTCGGCGCTGCTGGGTTGTATTATGGGTGCTTGCTTTGCGGGTCTTCTCAGCGACCGGTTTGGCCGCAAAAAGATCCTGATACTGGCGGCGATATTATTTCTGGTTTCGGCGGTCGGGTCGGCCATTCCGCCGAATGTCACGATTCTGGTCTATGCCAGGCTGCTGGGGGGATTGGGGGTTGGCATCGCATCCATGCTGTCACCCTTGTATATCTCAGAATATTCCCCGGCTCATTTACGCGGGCGCCTGGTAGCCCTGTATCAACTGGCTATCGTTCTGGGGGTATTACTGGCATACTGCTCCAACGCTTTGATTGCAGCTTATGCCCAGGCCAACTGCGGCACTGAAGCCGGCGGGAGCATGGACTGGATGTTTGTCAGGGAGTCCTGGCGGGGCATGTTTATGGCCGAAGCCCTGCCGGCGACCGCATTTTTGCTGCTTTTGTTTTGTGTGCCGGAAAGCCCCCGGTGGCTGGCCAAGCAGGGGGAGCACAGCCATGCATTTGAATACCTGTCGAGGGTGCTCGGAGAACATGAGGCCCGGCGGGAACTGGACCAGCTTTCGGAGTTGCTCCAGACCGAAGAAGCCAGACTGTCTTATCTGTTCAGGCCCGGGCTTCGTTTGGCTCTGCTGGCGGGTATTCTGCTGCCGTTTTTTTCGCAGATTACCGGCATCAATGTCATTATTTATTACGGTACAACCATTTTTCAGCAGGCGGGATTTGCCGGCTCATCGGCGTTTGAGACGCAGATATTAATTGGGCTGGTGAACTTTATTTTTACTTTGTTTGCCATCTGGAAGGTTGACCAATTAGGCCGAAAGCCCCTTTTGCAGGCCGGGGCGATTGGAATCTGCCTGATACTGGGCGTGCTGAGTGTGTATTATGGAAACGAAAAAGTCAGCGCAGCCCTGGTGGCTGTTCTGTTTTGTCTTCATGTAGCCTGTTTTGCCTTTTCGTTCGGGCCGGTGGTTTGGATTGTGGTTGCGGAGATATTCCCCACTAAGATTCGCGGACGGGCGATGTCTGTGGGGACGTTTATGGTGTGGATAAGCTGTGCATTGGTCGCGCAGTCTTTTCCTTATTTGCGAGACCATCTCGGCCCGGCCAAAGTCTTTTTGGTGTATGCGATCCTGCTGCTTCCATCCATATTTTTTATCTATTTTAAGGTTCCGGAAACCAAAGGCAAAACTTTGGAAGAAATAGAAAAGCAGTGGCAGTCATAGACATACAACCGGCTGTCAGCTCAGAGATGGGCGGACAGGGTGGTAGTGTGGATAAAAGAATCTTGGCGCAAGTGCCCGTCACAATCGATATTGCGATCGTTTTGGACGCAAATTACCAGTTGCCCGACAGGATGGCAAAATCGCTCAAATCAGTCTTTCCGCTTCGATTCAGGTCGGTCATGTCGCACCAGTTATTGTTGACAGAGCAGTCTGCCTGCAGCCAGTGGCGGGCCAGTTCAAGCAGGTCGGCCATATCAATCGTGCCGTCCTGCGTGATGTCGAGTTGCGGATTGTCGACGGGGATGGCGGCGGACTGGTCTTTAATCAGGACATTTTTAAGCAGGCCGTCGAAATAGAAATTCTCGCCGGCATCCGACATGCCATAGCCGATGCGGTAATTCTTGGCGGCGACGGAGTTGGCATTAGCTGAATAAGATCGCGTGGCACGCAGGACGTTATTGACGTAAAATTTAGCCGTGGAACTGTTGACTTCCAGCGCGATCGTCTGCCACTGATTGAGGGTTACGGGCACGCCGGTGTTCCAGAAGCCGAGGTTATCCAGCGAAACCTTGAAATAACCATTATCGAGGCCGATGCCGGTGCCGTGTCTGCTGGAACGCTCGTCGTTGGAGTCGAAGATGGATTCGTAGAAAGTCACATCGTCGGAGGTCCGGGGGTAGATAT
>JAFGQP010000293.1 GCA_016935635.1 Sedimentisphaerales bacterium | reverse complement strand
GAGATTGACAAGACTATGGATGTGGCGTAAAGTGGCGTTTACCTTGACTGCAAAAAAGGAATTTCAACGGAAATAGGGACAATATCCAATAAGAGTGACATTGATGAAAGGGACCAGTACGGTTGTCCAGTCGTGGATTAAATACATACAGAATTATGACAGTACCAACGCCTGGGTTAGCACGAGTTTCGAATATGCCTTTACGAATAGTGCTGCCGCCGATTTCTGGTATAAACTGGAAATTAAATCATACCTGCATGGGATACAAGTTGAAATCAACGTGTCTTGCGGATTGCATGGAACCTTGGGAACCAGTAGGCCGGTGTTAAAATAGAGGGGCTTTTCTGAAATTTTCCTTTTCCGATTGCTCAATCTGATCGGGCAACTGGTCCACCAATCGAAAGGCCTTTTCAATGGAAAACATCGGGCACAGGGTAAGCCTTTTGGCTTTGGCCTCAGCGGACAGCAAAACCTGCAATAATCGACGGCCAACTGCTGATAGGCCTCTACCAGGGATTACGGGCTTGCCAGAAGCAGACTAAAAACAAATAAAACGTTTTTCATGGTTGATCTTCTTATCGCTCTAATAAAATAATATTGACTAATCCATCACGGCTTTCTTAAATTCCAGCGCGACTTGTCGCTGCGGGGGTCGAATTTAGTCAGCGACGGCGTACTGACGCTTACCGCACTCAATGCCAGCGGTTCCTTTGAATCAGACTCAGTCATCGGGATAATGCGGTATGTTCCGTCAATTAACTGGTCGATACGCCACAGTTGTTCAGGCCCGCCGGTAAAGGCTGCAACCGCCTCAACCTCGGCGTCCTCTGTTGCCGCCAGAGCGCGATCCGTACCGGCAATCGTAATCTTGAAAAAGGGTGAACCGAGATAACCCCCGACATTGGGGACGGGCGTGATAGTCCACTTTTGATGAGCCTGGAGCATATAATCACCCAGACGAAGGTCAACACTGCCGGCCGGCCAATTTACGGACACTACCGCGACATCCTGATCCGGAATCGGAGTCACTGGCCCGCTGTATCTTCTGCCCATACCTGGGCCACCTGGGCCAGGGCCTGCCCCGCCGCCGGGAGCTCTGGGACCCGAAGACATTTCACGGATTCTTCGATTTTCACTGAGCGGGACAGCTTCCACTCCGAGTTCCAGGGCATAGCCGCTGGCTTCGGATTCGATTTGGAAAGTACCTCCCTTAAAAGCGTCCCCGGTAACCGGCCAGCCGTTTTTCCAAAGCAAAGTACGAATGTCAAGAACGCTGCGGCCGCCGCGATCCATGTCGGCTTCGTAGTGGCACGAGAATTTCTGAACGTCATTGCCAAGGTCAATCAGGCCGAAATGACCGGGGCCGATGAGGCGATTATTGGCGGCCACGACAAGTTTGCCGCCGCCTCGGAGCATGTCCATGCCCATGTTGTCAAGGTAAGGGCCGGTCGGCTTTTTGGAACGTCCGACTCGGATGTTATAGGTAGAGTGGGTACCGCTGCAGCACGTGCCGTGAGTACCGAAAAGGTAGTACCAGCCGTCACGATAGATCAGAGCCGTCGCTTCACAGTCGATGGCAATATTGACCGGCTTGTTGCCTTTGACTCGCAGCCCCGTTTTGGGATCAAGCTCGACAATCCTGATGTAGCCAAAGTAAGTCCCGTAGGTGCACCACAGTTTGCCTTTAGGGTCAAGACATAACGAAGGGTCAATGGCGTCACAATCCTCGATGCCGTCACTCGATGCTACTACAATCGCTTCAGTGTATTTAAAATCGGGGGAATTCGGATCGAGGGTTTTATTCCACATCGTCAGAATTCTGCCGTTATGTCCACCCCCCAGACCGCCGCCGGTCGCACCGTAGACCACCAGATAACGGTCGCCGATCTTCATGACATCGGGGGCCGCTCCACCGCCGGGACGTACGGCGCCGCTTCGCCAGGTCCAGCCGTCATTGGATATCAGTCCGCCCCCGCCGGTGCCGAAGGTGTAATACTTGCCGTCGCACTGCATGACAGTCGAAGGATCGTGAATATAGGGTTCGCCATTCAGGGCCAGTGCCGGACAAGACGGCTGCAGTAAAAGCAGGCCCAAAACCAATGCTGTAAAATTACGTAATTTCATGGAACCTCCTGAAATAATAACAGGCAATTAGAACATATTAAACCAGACAAAACGAAAGACCGGAAGAATTTACTCCTCGGCCTTTTCAAGGTTCAGGGCAAGATCCTTGATCGGTTCACCCTCCTCATTGATAAAACGAACACAGAAATCGCTTAATCCCGGACCGTTAATGACAGCACCGCGAATAACATTGCGGCCTTTCCGGAGCGTAACGCGTTTGGAAACGCAGTCATCCATCACCATGCGCCGATCACCAAACAATCCCACGGCCTCCTTGCCGTTCAGCCACCACATGGACGCGGAATTGGAACCAACTGCAATACGGATATTCTCGATCTGACGCGGGCTGTCAACCACAGTTATGGCCCAGAACAGGACTCCGTATGTCGGCTTATTCAGGCCGTAGGCAAAACGAAACAGCTTGACATTGAAGTTGGTACTATCCAGTGCATGCCATGTGAGTTCCATATCAGAAACTGTCACCTTGTCGCCGTCACGCGGAACGACGGTAAACTGGTTGGGAAAGTACTCGGTACAGATGGCATTGCGGACATAGCTTTCGGTAAACACGGCATTACTGCGGATTGACTGCGTGATCGGTTCCAGAAGCAGCCATCGCTGGAGGAAGCCGTCGGCATCCGGCGATTTGGCGCCCGATGCGGCCGCCGTGAAGTAAGGTTCAATGCTGCGACGAGCTTCACTGGCTTTGGGACTCTCGGCGGTACTGCCAGGCCCGGCAGAACAGCCTTCAAATAACATTACAAACAGGATGCTGAATATCAGCAGTATGATATTGCGAAATGTATTCATGGCAGACCCTTCACATAATTTCGAAGTTACGCAGACAAAACAAGAACTATTCTTATTTGAAAGATTGATATATACAATCCATGCCGCACTGTCAAGTACTTTAATCAACCGCTGATCGACAGGTAAAGCAATATAGACTTTCCACCCCTCGCTGCCGGCGCAGTTTGTCCGGTTAGGGACCTCAAAAACTATGTCAATATAATCGATAACATCATTACAACCTATACAAATTCGCCCCTTCTATCCTGAACCTTGTATATAACATAACGTAAAGTGATACCAATCAGTATTTTGAGATAACTGTTCCTTCTGATTATTCTTTTGCGCCTTGCCTGGTAACAATCGGCACATAACCTGCCTCCAGCCCACTTGGCGGTGTCACAATTAACGCCGGCTCAATCTCCGCCAGTTCTCCCATCGAAGGCGGCGCCAGATACGTCCGATCCATCTTCCAGTGACGATGGATTTTCTCTGCCCGCTCCTGCAGGCGTTCCCGTTCCTGCGCGGTTAAATCGGCATTCAGCAGCGCCGGCTGATCGGCAAACCGGTACCAGTAATATGTCACCACACTCCCATCCCCCGGATACGCGTAAAAGGGTCCTGCCACCGGCCCGGGTTTTTTCCAGCAGCTATCCGCATCCTCTGGCGTCACATAAGCCTCAGAGGGCTTTCCTGCGGGTCTCGCAAAGCGTAACTCGCCCAGCCCGGTTTCAGCCGGAACCTCATCTTCTTTTACTCCAACCCACTTCCGGCTTTCTTCAACCAGACGATAAAATTCCGGCAGAGTAAACAACGGACCATCCCCGGAATCATATCTCGATACCAGCCGCTCATCCCAACGGTATCCATAAGTCACCTCATCGATGGCTGTCGGGCTGGCAAAGGCCTTCCAGTCAACCGGCCGCCTTTGCTCATTGGGAACATCATTTGTATAAATCTTCCACGTTGCACCCCCTTGCCCGGAAAACGTATGCACCACCGCGCCGGCCGGATCGATCCGGCCATCCGCGACCGGCCCACCCTTAAACCATGCCTCCACCTTATCCCAGAGTGCCTTTTTGTGATAAGAAGTCACCCGGTGGATTAGCGGCGAAACACCCGCATCGCTGCGTGGAAATGAAACCGGTGCGATCCGTGCGTAGGCCTGCCCCTTCCCGTCCTCCGCCTGCGCGCCCGGTACATATTGGGTTTCCATCTGTAATGCTCGATTCGGATTGGAGGGCCGCGTATCCAGGAACAGCCCAGCCAGTTTGGGGTCATCCACCGTCGGTCCGGACCAGAAATACGGCGTAAAAAATGCCACCGGTCCCTTGAAATTGGCGGTATTCAAAAACAACGTCCAGCACTGATTTCCCGTCGGAACATCTTTCCCGGCGGTCCTGCCTTTCGGTTCGGTTAGCGGCAACGGCAAATAACCATAACCAAACAGTTGTCCGCAGGTACCCTGTTTCAGATTCAAACCATCTGGCGGCCACAACACCCACGGACTCAACTGGGCCACCCCGTACTTGCCTGCCGGCTTATCCCAGTTCCGGCCCTTGCCGGCCCCGGGCCCATTTGCCCATTCACAGAAATTCAACGCGACCCCGCCCATAATAAACTTCGGCGTTTCCGTAGCAAATTGCGTATCGCGCCACCACCCCAGCCCACCCTCAATATCCGAATACAGCTTGCCCTCCGGCTTCGGATTTCCATACCATGCATGCATCCAGGTCCCGAACAGTCCCGTCTGAAACCGGTTCCCCGGATACTCCCGCAGCAAAGGCCATGCCGCCACATACATCGAAAATCCAGCATTATAACTCTCCGGCACCCGCTCCTGCGGCACCAGCAAATACCCTGCCATCATCCCATCACGAATCTGTCCAGACTGTCCCATCACCGATAACATGCCAAAGAACGCTGCCGCCAAAAGCAGACAAGCGAACACCTTACCATTTCTTTTATTCTGCATACCCATATCCTCAATCAATAAATTCGCCAGGATAGAAATTACATGGACTATAATAAAAGTATTTTGACACACTTCAAGATCATTTTCATACAACTTTGCAGGATGAGACGAATCTGCGATTTGTCCATACTGATGTTAACGGTTTTCCTTCCTTATTCTTGTGCTTCCTGGCCATCCAGTCGGGTGACCTCGGCAGCCGGTTTCGGGTGGCACCTTCAAGCGAAGTGAAGCGAGCTTGTTGTTGTATAACAAGATCTGTTTTTTTGGTTTTTGAGATCCTTCCTCCCTAAAACTGGGCCATTGACAAAGTTACGGTTTCCCTGTAACTGAGTCCGGAATTACAGCAGAGCATATGGTTCGGATGTTAAGGCAGGCGCAGGCGGCGGATACAACTGGACCTATGGATAGATGGTTTCGGGATTGACAGACATCCGGCAGGGCAATACAATACTTTTTTCGAAATTGTTCGTCCGAGAAGCGGCTGCAGATCGTTGTAATGCGTTCTGTGGCCAGCCTCGCTGCACAAGGATACCTGTCAAGTAAACATGATTTGAAAGCGTTGCGGCAATGAAAAACAAACTTCTGATGATCGGTTTAGCAGCAGTCACTTTTGGGGTCTCAAATGCCTCCTGTCAGGCGGCGGGGACCCGGCCCGAAACGCCGAAGACACGCAAAGACACCCCCAAAATCGTCAACATCATCAATTTTATCCGTCTGTGCGAACCACGGGATGAAAAGATTACCCAGGAGGTGCTGTATAATACAGTCGTCAAACAGGTTGAAATCATGAAGCAGGACGGCCTGGGCGGCACCTTTCTGCTCCAGTATGATGCCCTGCTCGATGCCCGCTACCAGACCCTGCTCAAAAGCCTTCCCGCCGAGTCCTTCGAAATCGG
>JAFGQP010000292.1 GCA_016935635.1 Sedimentisphaerales bacterium | reverse complement strand
GGTCTGACGAATCTGACGGCATTGTATCTTTTTGACAATAATATCAGTGATATCACCCCTTTGGCTGGTCTGACGAAATTGAATTACTTGTGGCTTTTTAATAATAACGTCAGTGATATAACTCCTCTGGCCAGCTTGACAAATTTGATAACGCTGGAGCTTTTTGGCAATAATATCAGTGACATCACTCCGCTGACCGGCTTTGTAAATTTAATAGGATTGTACCTTCATAATAACCGTATCAGTGACATCACTCCGTTGGCAAGTCTGAAGAATCTCAAAGGATTGGGGCTTTGTAACAACAGCATCAGTGACATTAGTCCACTGGCCAATCTGAGGAATCTCAAGGGATTGGATTTACGCCAGAATCCATTAGATGAACAAGCCTATACACTCTGGATATCACAGATCACAGCGAATAATCCGGGAATTTCGATTCATCTGTGGTATGATCCCTATTACCCGGGCACTCTGGCGGTGACGTACCCCAAGGGGGGAGAGAAACTGTATGGGGGTACACGGAAAACGATTATCTGGGAGAGCGATGGCATAACGCAGGTGGAAATCGAGTTCAGTGATGATGGAGGTCAGACGTGGGCAGTGATAGCCTCAGAGGTGCCATCGGTGGATGGTTCAAATGAAATGTTCTGGATAGTGCCTCAATTGAAAAGTGCCCAGTGTTTGATCCGCGTGGTCAAGACGAGCGACGCGGATGTTACTGCTGACAGTGATGAATGGTTCACTATAAACCGATGCAGTATCTCGGTATATGAAGGTGATTTGACGGGAGATTGCCGCGTGGACATGGCGGATTCGGCGATTGTGGCGAGTAATTGGCTAAAAAATGGGATAGAAGATGAATAAGCCCTGATGGCGTGGGTTTCTCCCCTTGAGCCGGGGATTTGAGTGTTTTTCCTGTGAAGACCTTCGGAGCAAAGGATTGCGTTTTTCTATGGGTATTTGTCTTTTTGCTGTCGGGTAGGTTACTCAGTGGGGCTTTCGTTGCGTTTCTGAATCGGCGACTGCACTTCCTGAAACACCCATGAAAGAGAAAGCTCTTGATTGTTCAGGATGAGTCTGCGAAAATAGCAGATATCATACGGAGCAATTTATGTGGTTTATTCTTATTAATGGGAAACCTACGATTACAATCGATTATACCTATATGACTTTGCGGCAGTCGAACCGACCGGACATTAAGCGATTGACTGAATCAGCCGTAGTCATTCTTTTCGTCTGCAGTTGTCTGACACGCATTTTCCCACAGGAGAGTCTTCAATGATCTATCGAAGAGTGTCGTTATTATTCATCGGGTTTGTGGTTTTTGCAGCAGCTTCTGCTTATGCTGAAGTCTCATTTTCCATCTTACCCGAACAGGAAACGCCTTCAGAGCAGTACAAACTATTCATCAACGGCAAGGAAGTTCCCGTCTGGACAGCGTTTTGTGATAAGCCTGAACTGGGCAACCGATACAGTTTCGTATCTTTTGATATGTCAGAATCTGTTGATATTCAGATTCAGGCCGCGAAATCATTCGAAAAGGTAGTTATCCGCCCCGATGATTATGGGATAACGGCCCATGTCGAAGAAAAAACCATCTCATTTAGTATTGACCAACCGAGAAAAATTTCCATTGAGCCGTATGGCATGAAAGATGTTCTGTTGCTGTTTGCCAATTCACCGGAAACCAATGTTCCTGATCCAAATGAGAAAAATATCATTTACTTTGGTCCAGGTATTCATCGCGTTGCCCAAGATGTTTTGAGGCTCAACTCAGGTCAAATCCTGTATCTGGCCGGCGGCGCTGTCCTGAAAGCGGCGGTGTATGCAGAAGATGCCCAGAACGTTGCTATTCGCGGCAGAGGAATGATAGACGGCAGTGACTGGCCCTGGCTGAAAGGGCCGCGAGGTCATTTAGTGGGATTCTATCGTTGTAAACAGGTGTTGGTCGATGGGGTGATCATACGGGGTTCTTACGGCTGGACTCTGGTGCCGATGCAATGTGAAAATGTCGTTATTAACAATATAAAAATCGTTAATGACCGCGTCCAGAACGACGACGGAATCAATCCCTGTAATTCCAAGCAGGTCGTCGTACGGGATTGTTTTATTCGCACCGATGATGATTGTATGTCGATTAAAGGGCTACGCGAAACCAAACGGGAGCCTTCGGAAGATATCGTGATTGAAAACATGGTTTTCTGGTGCAGCCGGGCGAGGATTATTCTGTTTGCACACGAAAGTCAGGCCGAGGCGATGCGGCGGATACGAATTTCAGACAGCCATATTATCCACTACACGATGACGCCGTTCCTTCTTGAACCGGGCGAAGAAATGCCGCTGACCGATGTTACGATTGAGACTATCCATATCAATTCTTCTGGCAGAGGTGAAATTGCCCGTTTAAGACCGACGGTGAATCAGTATATGTCTATAAAGAAACCCGGCACAATTGAAAACATACAATTTAAGAATCTGAATATCACAACAGACAATCCGGCCTCGGTGTTCTTCCATTTAGAAGGGGTTGATGCTGAACACGGCGTTAGACACGTAGTATTTGATGAGATCCGTATCAATGGACAGCCCGTGGAAAATATGCCTTCCATTCTGCGCATCCACCCATTTGTATCCAATGTGTCGATTGATGGGAAACCGGTCGGCCAGTAACATGTTGTATTTGCTGCTGGAAAGTGGTCTGGTCTTTTGGGGGTGTGAAATTATTGAGTTTTATCGGATTTTGTTTCCTGTTTTCGCAGCCAGTTGACGGGGGCCAAATCATCGGTAAGCGTCTGTGCCCGGGGATCGGGACTTTCTCCGGGGGCCAGCAGTTCTGCGACATCTACTAAATCGAAAGACAACTCAAGTTTTTGCTCAAGCAGTTTGGCCCTGTCCACTGCTTCCTGGGCAGTCAGTGTCCGACTGGTTGGCCCGGGCGATACGAGCATAGCATTGCCGGACGTATTGCCGAAAAAGACTTGGCAGTGTTTGAAAACATCGATAAATGTCTTAAATTCCGCATCGAAGAGGCGGTTTGAGGAAAAGACATTGGCAACGACCACACCATTATCAGTCAGAACGCCTTTTACTTCTTCAAGGAACTCCTTGGTCATTAGGTGAAATGGGATATAGTCGCCATTGAAAGCATCGAGGACGATGATGTCGTATTTGGGGACAGGCTTGCGGCGCAACTGCTTTTTAACAAACATCCGGCCGTCGTCGACATAAACCTTTAATTTGTCATCGGTCTGGAATCTCAAGAACTGTGTTGCTATCGGCGGGATGTCCGGATCGATTTCGGCTACGTCAATCTCAAGGGCCGGGAAATAATGACGCATTTCACGCGGGATCACTCCGCCGCCAAGACCCAGTACCAGCATTCGTTTCGGGTCGGGGGTATAAAGCAGACCGCAGAAGGTTAGCTTTGTGTATTCCAGCATGTGCACACGGGGATTATTCAGGTCCATTTGACTTTGAATACTCAGAGTGGCTCGTTTGCCGAACCGAAGTGTTGCGATGGAGCCGTTTTTGTAAACAAAGATACTGTTATAGAGAGAGTTCTTTTCGTGGATAACCTGACCGAGGTGGAAGTTGGCAGCCAGGCTGACCGAGTCCAGCAGCCCGAAATATGCCATGCTCAGTATTCCTATTAGAATAAGCATAGATATACGGTTTTTCATTGCTGTGGTCCTTTGGTATTACAGCATGGATTTTTGGGAGCACGCATTATCGTCGGCAGTAGAACGATTGTGCCCAGAATCGCCAGAGTAATCCCGGAGATGCAGAGCGTCATCCGCAGCGAATAAAGCACAAGATAAAATGCGGTTACCACGCACCCTGTAAAGCTGGCCATTGTGGAGGTTGCAAGCACCAGGCCGGCGTTGAATCCGGAATTGCCTGTCTGGATTGTCAGCCAGTGCATCACCGTTGGCGAAACTGTGCCCAGCAGCACCGTCGGGGTGCCGAATAAGATGAGAGAAGCCAGAAGAGAACCCCATTTTTCATCCAGACCGATATTGAAAATCATATTGCAGACAGGCTCGGTAAAAAAAGGTATTGCACACAGCCACATGCCGACAACAATCATCACCGTTCCTAATAATGTCCAGGCATTGATTTTGCCGCACAGCCATCCGCCAAGCATATATCCGATCGAAAGGCTCAGCAGGAAGACCCCGATTACACTGCCGGTGATCACATAGACAGCGCTGCCAAAATACGGCACCAGCACACGCACTCCGAGGATTTCCAACTCCATCATGAACCAGCCGCAGGCACAGGCGATAAAAACAATTCCAATAGCCTGGAGACAGCG
>JAFGQP010000291.1 GCA_016935635.1 Sedimentisphaerales bacterium | reverse complement strand
GGTAGATACAATCCCTGGGGTAAAGATGGAAACGTTGATGTCGCTGTCGGAGTATACTGTGCCGTCAGTGAAGTACTTTGCAGGGACAACGACTTACCGGAATACATTTAAGCTGGATCCTCTGCCGACGTCCGGGCGAGTGATGCTGGATTTGGGCAAGGTCTATGACATGGCGAAAGTGACGGTCAACGGGCAGGCTCTCGGCGTTGTATGGCATGGGCCATTTGTGGTGGATGTATCCAGTGCAGTCAAATCGGGTCAAAACACGCTGGAAATTGCGGTGACGAATACCTGGCACAACCGGCTGGTCGGCGATGAGCAGGGGCCAGCCGATTTCGAGTGGGGCCAGGACCGTGGACCAACGATGGGGCGGGCTATGAAGGCATACCCGGAATGGTTCCTTAAGGATCAACCCCGTCCGTCACAGGGCCGCAAAGGTTTTGTAATCTGGTACTATCATCGGGTCGATACGCCGCTGATCCCGGCGGGACTGGTCGGGCCGGTGCAGATTCGAGTTGAAAACGGGCAGGTTATTTCACCGGCTTTATAGTAAGCTGGGATAAGATGATTTTCGGGTAATGATTGGCCGGTTGGAACAGATTGAGCTGCAGGGGCATGTATCCGGAGACAATCATCTCATCATCGCCCGGAACGTCCTGACGCCGGAACCGGCCCGGTGCGTTGTGCCATCAGGCAAAATCACGGTAGCGGTACTATTGGGCAGAATAGTCAGATCCAGATTGAGCCGACCGTCTTCGAGTTTCCACTCCACGCTGTTACTTTGCCTTTTTCGTCCCAAATCCACACTTCCAGAAAACACGCTGCCCAGAGACCAGTGACTTGCCATTGTACGGCACCGCGATGCATTCCGACGAGGCAATCCTGCCGCTGTCCCACAGGTCGCCCTGGTCCCTGTCCAGCAGCACTGCGGAGGAGGCGGCCAGGATGCGGTACGCTGTCTGTGTTTTATCCACGTCGCCCTTATCCGTCTTGAATTGCCAGGACAGCTGCGGCGCTGCCGTGTCAATGCCAAACGGTTCTGTCTGCCATTAGCAGCGCAGCCCGACAGGTACCATCGCCGCGTTGGCAACGGCCGCACACCCGCACCATGCGGCCAGTATCAGCGCTGTCCACACAAACTGGCTTTGATAATGTTTCAGCATCACTTTTCCCGTTCAAGTGAAGAAAGCAAATAGACAATCTCGGTACGTTTTAGTTCCATCCGGCAGGTGGCCGCTGGCTGAATTCAAAGTGCTATGATTCTGAATTACTCATAAGTTAGAATAACTGTTGCGGTTGTATCCGAATCGCTGATTGCGCGTATCCAGTAAGCGCTGAAGCCATCCGGGAAAGTCTCTTCAACTGTTTTCCCAGCTTCGAGATTGAAAGCATGATAGGGTACCCACAACTCAGTCCCATCCACATCCACTTCCAAGGTGATTGTCGCTGCCATAGATGATGTTAATGTGACTTTCTTTTTATCATAGCCGGTCATCAGATATGGATCAGAGGGTTGATGCGCCTTGATTTCTGTATCTTTCCAGGGGCCGCCGGTGCCTCGGGGTTTTCCAAGCAGCCATAAGTCATCTACGACACCCGCCCAAACGGCAGCCTTACCGTCGTTGCTGCGGAAAATGTGGCTGCTTTTGATATTTTTATCGATTCCCGTAAACAGCAGCAAGCCCATGTGAGAGCAGAAATCGTGGATCACCAGGTTGTGAGAGGCAATCGGGCGAATCTTGGCCAATCCCTGTGCATTCCGGGCAGGCAGTTCATAAAAGGTTCCATTCACGCTTAATAAATCACGCTCGGTGGCCACTTCCCGGCATATCCGCGGTGTACCCAATGACATTTGTGCTTCTGTATATTTCGGTAAACGATAACGTTTTTCATCTTCGACAATCAAAATTGAAGCGGCATCCTCCTGATACACATTCTGCGGCGGCCTGACAGCTTCAATCAAATCCTCCATTGCTGCAGCATCTTCAATCGGGATCAGTTGCATCTGCTGGTTTAATTCATAATAACCGCAAGGCTTGCCGTTGTTGTCAAACGCAGCCAGTCCGAGCTTGCTGTGACTCAAGCTTCGCATCAGACCGCCAGAAGCTGCAGGTTTTTCAGTTGCAGCTACACCGGCGTATATCTTGTCTGTTACTGAGGAGCGGTTATCTTTATTGCGATAGTGGAAGTGGGCGGTAACACCAACAGCATCTTTATCCGCTTTCAGGCGAATCCATGTGCCGCTGTCATTGTTGTTGAATATACGGTTAACTGCACCTTTGGCGGGAATCGTTATTGTGCCCAGCGGGGTCCATTCATCCGTGCCATTCCTGTCTATCTCAAGCATAAAAGTCACTGCTTTTTGCGTTTTGTGGCTGAGATTTAACTGGCGATAGTCATATCCTGAAAACAGATATGGTTCACTGGCAACTCCCGCCTTCACATCATCACGCAGCCAGACGGATCCGCGGCCGATGGCTGGACCTAACTGATCGATTCGCTCGGGATGAACAAACCAGAGGTTGGAATTGGATTCCTTTGGACCGCCATATTCAGATTTAAAGGATCGTTTATTGTAGAATTCGGATTTGGCCGAATCGTCGCAGCCAAAGACGACCTGGTCATTCCATCGACAAAAGTCTCCGATGACTTTCAAGTAGTTGGAGCGAGGGGCAATCCCCGCAGAATGCTTCCTTGAAAATGTTGCCGGGAACCGCCAAAAGGTGCCGTGCATTGTTGCCAGAAGGTCTTGTTCACCGATTTCACGGATACGCGGCCATTCCGTATTCCAGCCGTGCGAACCATCATAACTGTGACTTCCTTTGGGCAGCCGGTAATAATGCCATTCGTTGTTGTCCAATAAGGCTAAAATGAGTGAACGAGCATCCCAGCCCATGGACCAAATCAGATCTGTCTGAGGTTTACGGCTGCCATAAATACCATTCGGTCCGGTAACCTCTGTAAACTGGTTTCGCCGTACAAGCTGCCAATCTCCCTGGCCGAACCACTGTGCCAATGCACCGGAAGTGAGGGTGGGATCAGTGGTAACTTTGGTGTGTCGTTCGCCGTTGTTTGCGTAGACAATCCGCCCCTGACCTGAATACATACCCTTGCCGTGGTAGCCGGGCAGTTTTGATACGATTCCCGATTCTGGAGCTCCGTTATTTCCATCTCGGATAAGACAATTCACTTCTAAAGTGTTTACATCTGCTTCGTAGAGGCCTTCTTCCATCGTGGCATAGTAGATTTTGTTTTCGAGATCCGTCAGGTGGCGGGCATTGGCGGTCAGGCGACCAAACATTTTATTCGGCCCGATGACGCGTATATTCTTTTGTTTGTCAATCAGGTAAGGGCCAATGATCAACTGTCCGGATTCATTATGGATCATGCGGTTGGCCGGTGTTCCCCCGACGCTGCCTGAAAAGATGTTCTGATGTAAATCGGCTGTTATCTCATAGAGTTTATCGGAAGATCCTCCTGGGCTGTGCGGGGCATAGGTGATTACCCATAAGCTGTTCTGCCAGGGCACGACGGCTCCGGTACCGCACTCACCTTCCATGTTCCACATGGTCAGGTGAGGGTAAATACCAGAAATATTCAATGGTTTGCCCTGAGAATTTACTGTTTGGGACTTGCTTTCAGCAGCAAAGCACACCGGGTGAGATAAAAGTACGAATGCCAGAAACCACGCGCTCACAAATTGAATTCCCTTACTCATCATACGGTCTCCGGAGATTTTAATGGTTTTTACGATTCATACCAAATCAAGGCCTTCACAGCGAACCTCTCTGACTAATATTCACTAAGCTATCTAAAAGTTGCCCAAAAGCAAATCTTATTTTGGTTCCGTCCTGTTTAACTTCAGGCTACCATCCCCAAAATTCTGACAGAATGCCAAGGTCGGCAAGATCGACCCAGCCCGGCCCGCTGTTATTCAGGTTTGTCACCTCGTAAATAACACCGCCGTGTCCGCCCACGGAATACATCCCTGCCCCCTCCGTACCGGGAAACGCCGGAGGCACGGCTAATACGGCGAATCTCAGAGCGATCTACCCAATGGCGGCTGCTGTCAGTCTGTTGAACATAATTCCCCCATGAAATATTTTCTCATTTGCATTCAATTAATTAAAATGAGACTGTTTATGTATTGTTCAAGATTGGTGTAGTCCTGATTTAGTGTATAGCTGTTTGTATCTGTCGGATCATTTGGATCAAGGCCATGGGCGGTTTCCCACGCATCAGGCATACCGTCATGGTCAGAATCGGCAGGGACTGGTCCACCTTGAAGATTCGACCAGCCACCAACATCTTTCGGGGTAGTTATAATACCATTTTCTCCACAGGTTGCAGTACCGCTGCGGACTTCTTTTATTATACGCGTATCAATAGAATCATGATTGGGTAAAGAGCATCCTGCATGAGTAAGCACAGCATTATAGGCATCTTTTGGGGTTTGTTGATGAATAGGCATCGCCGCCCATGGTTTATTCAATTGTATGTAATTGCTGCCATCTACTCCCAGCCAGTTATCGGCTGTAACCGCAGGGATGCCCTCTACCACATTGTCCGCAACATACCAACTGCCCTTGTCGTCACTGGAACGTGCAGAAGGTTCGACAATCCGGTCTCTTACACCGCTTCCCGTTGCTGGACCAGGTTTATAGTAATTGGCTACCATGTTAATGGTGGAAAATTCAATCGGTGGTTTACGCTGATCACCCCCTTGATGTGCTTCGGCACCATAGGAGCTTTGATATCCCCAGTTGTACAGTACATTGTTTCTGTAATCGTTGAATCCACAACCGGAGGCCCACCGCGGATTTCGACTGTCGTTGTGTGCAATCAGGTTATGATGGTAGGTACCATATTGGTTTCCCCAGATACCGCCAAATCTGTGCCCGCTATCCCCTTTTGCGCAGGCTTCTGTTATCATGCACCACTGAATTGTAACATTTTCACAATGGTAAAGGGACATTATTTCATCGCTGGACCAACTGGCTGAAACATGGTCCAGGATAATGTTTTTCTTATACCTGCCTCCTATGGCATCCGTTTCGATCATTGGATTTGCCCTTACGCGAATATACCTGATGATTACATCGTTGGCACTAATACCAAGACTTCCTTTAATGCAAATACCATCTCCCGGTGCAGTCTGTCCGGCTATGGTAACATTGTCATTTTTAATATTGAATCCACCCTCAATGGTGCCTGAAACCTTGAATACGACAGTCCTTGGTCCTGATTCGCCGATTGCCTGGCCCAGGCTGCCTGGCCCGGAACTTTCAAGGGTTGTGACTTCGTAGACTTTGCCACCACGGCCTCCCGCTGAATATTTACCATATCCCTCGGCGGCAGGGAATGCCAGTTGCCGGGCATGAAGCATACCGGCGTAAGCTAATACTAAAACGAAAAACACTATTGTTTTTGTAAACCTTACTGAGTTCATTGTCATCTCCCTGGTTAATTGATTAAAATATTTGACTTTTAATTATTCAATCTCAACGACCACGCGCTGGTAACGCGTAAGTGCAGGTGTGCCATTATCCGCCACTTCACATATGATATGGATTGTTTGACCTCTTCCGGCATCACCCGGTATAGTAAACGAAGCATCTTGTTTTCCAGCATC
>JAFGQP010000290.1 GCA_016935635.1 Sedimentisphaerales bacterium | reverse complement strand
TCTCTAAAATACAGCTCCAGATATTGCATTCACCTCAGAAGCTGGTTTTTGGGTTATGTCAGGTTTTATCAATTTACCAAATTCACGCGCAGGGATTTTTGCCCATCCCAAAGCTTTTCAAGGACTGTTTTGCCTCGATTGGCAACCCTCACTTGGCTATTTTCATCCGGTGTTTTTTGAGCAGCTATGTCGAAATCCTCGCCAAAGGCTCGGACGTGTCGCAGGCTCATCTGTGTCCAATCGGCGCGCAGCCTGGGTGAACATTCAAATTGCTTCAGCCCCGCCGGATCGGATTCGGAAGCAACCGACACAACCAGACCGATCGATTCGCTGCTACTGACAGGTGGGCAACCGGCGACCTCCGCCAGGCGTCCAGGTGATTGTTTTGGCGGCTGATGAAGACAAACGGCGCAATTTCGCAGTCATGGCACAGGCGTTATTTGTCGGACAATTTTATCCGGCCGGGAGAAGCATTTATTTTTTGTAAATCTTTGTTCTATTGTCTTCGCGGAGTTTTTCGCCATAAAAGGGGATAAATTCCCGGTGCCATGTGAATGACCAGAGATTTTCCAGTTTTATATTTTCAACATGTCCATCAAGAAAGGAAACGTTGGACGAACCCCAGTGGCGTTTGAGCATCAGACGCCGCATGTGATTGTTGACTGGATTATTTGCGCCGACCTCCCTGTTTGTCTCCTCCTGGGCCAAATCCAGACCAGCCGGTACCGTATCGGTATGCTTGGGCCAGGCATCCACCCACAGACTGTCAAAAAATACCGGTACCGACGCAGCGTTAGGAGCATCAAGAACATTCGCATACGCAAATTTCTTAAGATTATCCGCCGATTCGACCCATAAATTATCATAGTTGTCCGGATAACGATACAACCATCCATTGAAACCGTAAGATCCATGTTCCGGCCAGGTTACCCCGGATGTCCATGTCCAGGATTTGCCTGATGTCCCCCAATCCCCCACCTTCACTGTTTCATCCACAATTGTTGACGGACAATAACGCACTTTATTCAGGTCACCCATCTGGTCGGATATCTGATTTAAATAGAGGCCATCATAATAAGTAAACATGCGTCCATTGGTCTGTTCAGAATACAGCCGCAGCGCCTGCGACAGGGACCGCACATTGGCACGGCAGGACAGGTTCTTTGCTTTCTCTTTGGCCAGCCGCAATGCAGGGACAATAATTGCCAGCAGCATGGCAATAACGGCAATTACAACCAGCAGTTCAATTAACGTAAAGGCTTTTTTCTTTGACATCGTTTTATCCTCAATTCTTTCTGGCCCGCTTGTTTTTCTATGGCTGAATTTTTGAAAACCGTAATACCCGCGTCTGGTGAGCTTGTACTTCCAGCGACAATTTCGAGTCACAGGGGCCAATGTCTTTCCCGTCCCAGAGGTCCCGCACCTGATACTTGCCCTTCAACAGAATATCGCGTAATGACACTTCCCGCGTCGCCGTTATATTCCCCAGATTGAGCAGACCTATCACGACGTCGCCGTTTTTCATCGGCTTTTTCCAAATCTCGTACCCCGGCATTTTTTTGACCCGCCAGGCGGGAACCGCCAGAGCATCCTGATTGACTGCAATAAGGTCGTGATTTAACAGCGTTTCTTTCGTAAATGCATCCATGGACCGGACATCATTTCCCGCCAGCAGCGGCGCACTCAACAGGCACCACAGACTGAACTGGGACCGATATTCCGCCTGCGTACAGCCTCCGCCATGATGACTCTTGCCATTGAGGCCAACAATCAGCATGTCCGGATCATGCCAGCCCGACCGACCGCCGCTGCAAATCAGGGCCTCGCTCTGATGCACGGCATCGAGAATCCCCAGTCCGCGGTTACTGTCCCCGCCGACAAACCACCGATCCACCACATCGTACGTCGTCCGCCACAGCTCGGCCCCCATCGGGCCGGCCCATTCCCAGGGCTGTTCTTTACCCCATTCGCAGACGCCATAGACTATCGGCCGGCCCGAGGCCTGAATCGCCTGTATCATCGTCTGGTTGGTGCCTTTGTCGCTGAAATCATACTTGATGAAATCCACTCCCCAGTCGGCAAAGGTTTTGGCGGCAACGGTTTCGTGGTCACCGACCCAAGCCGGTCGGGAATAAATCCCGAATTTAAGTCCTTTGGAATGGATATAATCGGCCAGAGCCTTCATGCCTTTGGGAAATCGTTCTGTATTATACTGCGGCACACCCTGTGCATCACATGTCGTGGATGCCTGCCAGCCATCATCCAGATTCAGATAGACATAGCCGGAATCCCGCATTCCGCTTGCCGCCATGGCATCAGCAATGGTCATTATTTTCGCTTCATTGATGTCTGCACCAAAGCAGTTCCAGCTATTCCATCCCATCGGCGGTGTGAGGGCCAGAGAGGGTGTCTTTTGCGGGCTGCAATATTCCGGATGACTCATCGGAACCAGCCGGGCATCCCCCCAGTCGGCATACTCTTTGGCCCCGCCGTCACCGGCATCGCCAACCGCCAGACGCAATGACCGGGTTCCCTCCAGACTGACCGAGACTCGGATCGGCCGCAGCGGATTATTCGCTGAAGAGGCGTATTTCGGCCATGCCACGATGCCGCTGTCAAATACAAGGGTATCGTCTGTAAAAACCTGAAACTGCACGCTGCTGCCGGGTTCGGCCCGCATGTCCAGACCCACCCACGCCTCAAACCGTCCGTTATATCCTGTCACATCAAAGACCAGTCCGGTGCCGGCCTTGACTCCGATTCCCCGATTAAAAGGAATCCACCCGACTGACAGAGCAGTTTGTTCCACACTGCAATCCCGTGCAATCGTCCCCACGGCTTCAACCGGCTCGATTTGACTGAGATAGTATGTCTTCCCCGCATCAAGGGCATAACCCGAGGATACCGGCAGCAAGAAGAACAGACTGCACCAAAGCGTCTTTATCATCGTGAAATTGTGTCTGTACATCCGTATTTGAATCCTTTTTGTCTGGCATTCCATGCGACCGCCCTGCCGGCCGCAGCATTATAACAAAATGGGGACTCGAAAGATCATTTCGAGCCCCCATCACAACACTCATGGATTATATTGAATCAATACAGGTTGGGAACATGTTGCACTCCAGCCAGTGTGAAGCAAAAGCTGCAAAGTCGTAGATATCCACCGTGCAGTCCGGTTTTCCATCCGGCCCGGAGACATCAAACGGTATGGGTTCCACGCAGAACGGACCCGTATGCTCGACATAGAGCTGGGCCACTTCCGTCGGCGACAAAGCATAGTTATACACGCGTGCATCATCCACCAAACCATCCAGCGGCAAAACACCACTGAGAATATTGTTTGTGCCGGGTTCCAGCGTCATCTCATTGCCGAACATCAGCTCCTGGTTGACATCAGTGGGCGCACTGGCAAAGTATTCATCCTGTTTGATTCCATCGACATACGCATACGTCCGGCCCTGAACCGGGTCAAAGGCCCCTACCACAAGATGCCATGCTCCATTGTTGATGGTGCCGACATACAATTCGGTGCTGCCCTTGATTTGGTGAGCAAAATAGGATTCCGCAAGGGCCAGTCCCATACCGCTCCAGGAGCTGAATCCATCGCCGCCCTCACGGGTGACCATATTCATCAGCCCTCCCCAGCCGCCCTGGGTGGTCTTGATCCAGCAGGTGAAGCTGTAGCCATCTCGCCGCATGAAGGCGGGAAACGCCGAGTTGCTGCCGGGAATCACCACCGACTTGTTGCTGGAGCTGGTGGAAAATCTGGCGGCACGCCCACTGATGCCGTTATCATACTCGGCCGTCAAGGAATCGGGGCGAACGATGCCGTTCCATGCCCCGGTCTCATCATTCAGATTATCTTCAAATTCCCAGCGGGCAATCATCCGGTTAACAGTCAGATGAGCCTTGTCTGAGGTAGTTGTTCCGGAGGCGTTTTCAAGGACACAGTAATAGTCTCCTTCGTCAGCGGCATCGGCAATGGACACAGCGAGAGTATCGGTACCGCCCAGCGGAGCAGTGCTTCCTTCCTTGTACCACGTGTAGGTAATCGGTGAAACACTGTAGGCTTCGACGACAAATGAAACAGATTCTCCGACCTTGCCCGCCTGCCGGGTCGGCTGTTGTGTAATTTGAGGCGTCGGGTCCATCGTGCTGAACCGCCAGACTTTACCGGGATACAGAATCGGAGTGGGCGAATTCGGCTCATACGTATCCACACGCCACAGGTACTGGCCGGAATAGTCCAGAACCGGAGCATAGCCGGTTGCCGAGGTTTTGCTCAGGACGGGTGTCGTCAGAAGATTCGGGTCCGTCCCATTCATAAAATACACATCATAGGCAAGCCCCGCGGTATCCAGCAGAGGAACCCACTGGAGCGTTTCATCCAGACGAACCTGAACCGCACCGTCGGCGGGGCTCACCGCAGCCGCTCCCGCCGTCACGCTGGCGCCAACACCCTGATTATACAAGGTCGCCACTTCGCCGTCGGACAGGGCACGATTCCAGATGGCCACTTCATCCATCTTGCCGATATACCTGCGGACCAGTCCGCTGTCGGAACTCAATGCTCCCATAATCAGGGGAAACGTATTGACATCATCGCTGAGATCCGCATCGAACTGACCGCCATCGCCGAGATAAACACCATCGATATAGACTTTCATCATATCCTGCGCATCATCGAACGTCACCACGATATGTCGCCAGGCGCCTGTCGCAATCGGATTGCCGAACAGGATATACTTCTGGTCTTCATCGCCCACCCATTCATATCCGTCGATAAACGGATACAGGTAATCATTCAGCAGTTCAAGATAATACGAAAACTTGTCCTGATTCCAGGCGTAGGATTTACCGACCAGACCGGCACGGCCGGTACTGGTGGTCTTGACCCAGACCTGCAGCGTCAGCGAGCTGGTCAAACTGATTTGCTCGGCATGAGGAACTGTAATCACACCCTCACCGGTGAAATTCATACACTGGCCGACGATCCCGTCCGGGCTGGCCGTCAGGCCGTTGGGATCCATAACTCCATCGTTATGATACCAACTGGCATCAGCCGCAGTACCATCGTCAAACGGATAATACGCAACCAGTCCTTCCTTCAGGGCGGCCTGGGACATTCCAGCCCCCAGCAGCATCGCCAGAGATGCCATCCATAGTGTTACTGTCATTCGTGTTGTTCTCATCAGACCTTCCTTTCAAAATGATGTATGGAACATTAATGCTCATCAATCACAAACTGCGGTTCAGCTACAACCCACCAGTCAAAATCCATCGTTTCACCGCCATCGGTGGCAACCAGGGTCATGAACCTCGCATTGCCGGGCAAATCCAGGGCGATCTGCTGCGGAGTGATCTTAAATTTGTCCTGCCCCAGGTGATAACACACTGTTCCATCCACTAGAATCCACAGGTCGGTGGCATGGAGAATATGTTTATCAACCGTTTCAGAAATACCGAGTGTGGCCGTAAAGCCGGACAGGTTGCCTTCCGGAACGAGGGTACGAATATGCGACAGGTCAAAAGTAAGCCCGCAATTGGCATGGAGGACCATCGCCGGCTTGATGCCGCCATAAGTAACGCCGTTGAGAACGGGCAGGCTGATATCCGGCATCCATATCGTATTGTCCGGCTGCTGAAGGATCATTTTTGTCGTCGGCTCCATCAGAATCGGAGCAAACCATCTGGCGGTCGTGTCCGGACATTGTTCGAATACATGACCGGCGGAGGAAATAACAACAGGCCCCCGGCTTCCATCCGGGACAAAAACACCATCCACGTTGGCATTGTCTTCAAGCGGGTTATATTGAAACTCAGGATTGTATCGTGTCGGCATTCCATCATCAGACAGCACCTGTCCAGTGGATGGATTAATGGCATAAAAAGAGGTTGATTTAGGCCCGTAGCCTTTTTGCCCCTTTGCAATGTTAACGACATCCAGCCGGTTTTCTCCACGCCAGACAATTCCCTTTTCAGAGGAAATCCTGCGAACAAACGTCCTCGGCCCAAACTCAATCCGGCTGGCCTGTCCATCAATCGACACCCGCCTGGCCTGCCGGGGAGTCAGGGTTTCTCCGCTGCCGGTTTTGCCGCTGGCTCCGGGAATCAGGGAGGCCTTGCCCTTGAACATGTGGACATCCGTAACACCATCCACATCCACCTTGACGCCAAAGGCCGTCCCCATATCGATCACCTTGGAATACGGCGTACTGACCATGAATCCCGCCGCATACTCCGGAATATTGGCATAAAGCCGGCCATACGCCAGGGTCATTTTTTCGGCTGATTCGAGCTTGATTTCCGCCGGTCCTTCCAGGATCACCTCGGCCCCGTAATCAAATTCGATCTTGATAATCCCCTTTTTCAGCCACAGGGGGCTGGTGTGACTGACCAGGCGCGAACCAACGCCAAACTCCTCGCTGGAATTGACTAATTCAGCATCAATGCAATCGGTCAGGGTGGCCACCTGCTGGGAAACAGCATGGGGAACATAATAAATGTAAGTCAACAGGGCAACCAGTGCCGCCGCGGAAACCATCAGCCAATAAATGGATGCCGTATTGATTTTTCTGGGCAGCGCTTTAACTTTGATTGTTTGAATAAACTCTTTTTCAGGCTCGGCAATTTTTTCAACCACGACTTGCGGAGCGGTTTTTTCGGCTTCCGATAACGCATTCCAAATCGCTGAATCCGTCCACTGCTCGGAGCCGGCGGCAATCTGGCCCGAGATTGCTCCATTCAGCGAGGCCTGGAAATACTGTAAATCCGACCCGATCTGCATGAAGTCGGCATAAATCTCTCGGGCCTGAGCATCCGAGCCAAGCCATTCATCCAGCCGCTTGAACTGCTCGGCGGTCAGCATGTCTTCGACCAAGCCGTGCAACAGCCTGTACAGGTCTTTTTTTTGTTCCGGGGTCATCATGACAACGTATCCTCGCGCCGCATGGTTTTCTGAACGCAGCATAATAAAGCAATACGGATTTTATACAGACGACTGTACAGGGTATTGACACTCTGTTCCACGCGCTCCGATACATTTTTCAGGGTTGCCCCGACTTCGTAACGCAGGGTTAATAATTGCCTGTCCCTCGATGACAATTTTTCAATACAGCGGCGAAGGATGTCCAGGCGGCGATCCACATCGCGGGCCTTCTGCTCGGCGGCAACTTCAATTTCCTGCAGAGTCTTGAGACTGAATACCCTTTTCTTGTTCTTGTTGCGCTGGATATAATTGTAGATTTGATTTTTGGCAATGCAGAGCGCCCAGGCCGCAAAGTCCGTCCCCGGCTCAAAATGATCAAAATTTTTCCACATCACCGCCACCGTCGCCTGAATGATATCATCCACATCGGAAGATTCAGGCACAAGTGTGACAACATAGCCGTACAGCCGGCGCTGAATATGGGTATAGAGCACCATGAATCGCGTGCCGCGATCTTCGGCTGTCTCCAGGATTTCTTTGGAATCATATTTCGACATCAAACTATCTTTTTTATAATTGACTATCCCACGCTGAGTAAATCACAGAGTCGTCTTATAGGGATAGTTTTGAACACCAGCCAATTTATGTGTTTTTTTTCAAAAACTCTGAAAAAAATGATTTTTACACAAAATAAAAGGTCTGGCGTCAGCACTTGATAAATTATGTAAACCGTCCCCCGTATGACAAACAAACACTTACTATAGAATACGACTATCGTTTTTGCAATTCAATCGAATTCGTTTTACCACAAAACGCGCCAAATTCATCTGAAAACTGACTTTTCAGTTTTTCAAATGCACCAGCACCGGCTGTTGTCCATCCCAAAGCTGTTCCGTAACAATTTTGTTATGACTGGAAACTTTTATTTTTATCGTTTTATCCGGTGTTTTTTGAGCAGCTATATCGAAATCCTCGCCAAAGGCTCGGATGTGTCGCAGGCTCATCTGTGTCCAGTCGGCAGGCAGCCTGGGTGAACATTCAAATTGCTTCAGCCCGGCCGGACGGATGCCGAACAATCCCTCGGTGACAATCCGGCAATACAAGGCGCTTTCGGCGGCCAGATGTCGCTGACCCCCTTCCGGATACGCTTCCACCGGATAAGGAACATGCTCACCCAGCAGGCGACGTTTGCTGTAGGCATGCATCTTTTCAAGAGCCAGGTCCGTTCGTCCCGAACAAAATACACCGCGCAGGGCGTATAGTGTCGAGCGATCCCAGAAGGTCTTGTCGCCGGATTGGGTCGCCAGTCCGTCCGGCGTCCATAACTGCGGACTGAACAGCGCCTCGATGGTCCCCTCCTTCCGCTCGTCCATCCCCATCACAAACGGAACACAAATCCAGGACCGCAGCTTGTCATTGCCCTGGTAATATTGCCATGTTTCATAGCCTTCGACCGTGGCACTGAAATACGCCGCAATAGAGGCTCGCAGGGCCTTGGCACGGGCAGCATAGTCCTGAAGCTGTTTCGAATCAACTCCGAGTGCCGCCCCCAGCATCACCGCCGACCGCAGGGCATCATAATTCAGCGTCGCGGTGCACAGATTAGCCTTGCCGGCCGGAAATCGATGCTCCAATTCATCGCAATCCGAGGCGATGACACCCTCGGGCGTCGTCTTGCGTTTGCAATACTCCAGGCACCACGCTATCAGCGGCCACAGTTCCCGGGCCGTCTGCTTATCGCCCAGCGCCATTGCATAACGGGATGCTCCATAGGCAATCATCGCCGCATCGCCCCGGTCGCCGGCCCCGTTCCAGATATCCGTTCCCTCCGCGATAATCGACGAAGGAATCGGCTTGTACGCATCGTTCATAAACCGGGCGAAATGACGATAGGCATTCAGCGCCGCTTCATTGGCGGACGCTTCCCCCTGGAACGGTGCAAATGGACCCTGATATTCGGCATTATCATTGGCCCAGATGGCCGCATAGTACCGCTCGCCGCCGGGAGCGAACATCAGGCCGCCGCGCGTCTGAAAGACACTGTCTGCGGCACGAATTTTCGCCAGTTCAAAAGTGCGATTGATAATTTCATCCGGACATTCAAAGACCAGATTCTGCTGAACCGTCGCAATCAGTGCAAGCCGGTCTTTCAATTCCTTCCCGGCATTCAGCGGGCCAGGCTTGTCGTCAGCCTTGCGTCCCCGAAATCCCAGCGCCAGGGTACAGTCCTGCCCGGCCTCCAGCGTTACATTCGGTTTATACTGTGCCGTCACATCCAGAATGTATTGTCCATAGACGCCCTTTTTGGGATCGGTGCGATGTTCATAACTGGGAGCCTGAATCGAGAGAGTCACGGCCTTATCCGTGATATTTCTGATGACTACCTGCTCGACGGCCATGGCCCCTGTCATGCTGGGAAACAGCGTCCGGCGGATTTCCAGCCCGGATTGGGTCTTGCCGAACGACTGGAAAACGCCGTTAAAACGACATTCCTCAATCATTTCCGGCAGCACCGACCCCGAGCTGTCCTGAATCGCAAACGACAAGGCATTGCCGAAATCGTGAATCAGGCTGGCATGGGTATCGTTGGGAATCGTCCTGAGCATCGGCCAGACCAGTTTGCGTTTCAGCGTCAAGTGCCGATTGGCATCGATATCATAATACAGGACCAGCGAAACCTGCTGCCCGCTCATTTCCACAAAATCATGGTGCGGCAGCCGGGTATCCTCGCTGACACGCCAGCGGATGTCGCAGCTATCGCCAGGCTGCCAGCGGCTCGGCGGCGGCAGCGGCGCCACAATCGCAGGCGCCGTTCCATCGCACAGAAAAAACGCATCGACAATATCAACATGGTCGCTGTTGTTGCCGTCCCCGGCATCATCAATAAGCACCTCAATATAATCAATCCCGGACAAGTCCATTGCAAAGGCCTGCGGTTTCTGATCCGCCTTTAACAGCTCGCTTTTCCACAGCACCTTGCCGTCGCCGCGGATCGTACAGCCCGCCGATGACGGATGCGCGGATACTTCATCATCCACGCCGACCAGACCTTCAAATCGCCGGCAGCCCCGAACATCCACGGTAAAAGCGGTATTGGCATGAACTCCAAGCCCGTGAGTGTAAACACGTCCATCCATGCGCAGCGGCCTGCCTTCCACGGATCGATCTTTCTGGGGCTTGCCCCACTGCTGCTGAACCCACTGGCAATCCAGATCGGAAAGCCAGACCCGCTCCTGCGATTCTCCAGCCGCCCGGCAGGACAACACGCTCATCAATACCGCGACACCACACCACATCAATCCTGACTTCATTGCATTCCTGCCTTTATGCTTCACATCGTTTGACACACCATACCCAGTCATCAGGTCGCGATTACTTGCTCACCCGAATCAGCTTAACGCCGTGCGCCGGAACTTCCACACTGTACTGCGATTCAAAACGGCCTTCATCAGCCTGCCGCCACAAATCCCGGACAGTCTGCGTCCCCCGTACATCGATATCTTTCCAACCCACCGTAACCGCCTGCGAAAAACTCTGCGTATTGAACAATCCCACCGCCAACGCCCCATCTTCAAGACGCTTGACCCAGACCTGTTTTCCGGATTCGTTATAAATACGGCGGGCCTGCTGCCCCAGCGGATCCTGATTGATATCCAGTACTTCATCATTGGTCAGCAGACTGTATGTAAAATCATCCAACTGCTCAATCGGGCACCCAATCAGCAGGGGCGAATTCAGCAAACACCACAAGCTGATATGCGTATATTGCTCATCCGGCGTCAGGCGGCTGTCATGCAGTTTCGGCCCCCAGCCGACTTTGCCCACAACCAGCATATCCGGATCATTCCAGCAGCCCGGCTTGGCATATTGGGCATGGTCGGCCTGGGCAAAACCAATGCCCGCCATACTCGACCACGAATCCGTAATATCGCCGGTCGTCCGCCAGCAGTTGCCGCCCACCGCTTCGCCCCACGTCCAGACATCGCCCCAGCCATACTGACACAGGCTGTACACGATATCCCGATCCACCTCATCCAGCATCTTGCGCATCAGGATATACGGCCGCTGCAAATCTTCCATTTTTTCATTCCCTGACACATCGGAATAGCCGCACCAGTCATACTTGAGATAATCAAAACCCCACTCGGCAAACTGCTGGGCATCCTGGCGTTCGAATTTCCAACTGCCGATATACCCCTGACAAGTCGTCGGCCCCGGCGAAATATAAACTCCCGCCTTAAGCCCCAATTGATGAATATAATCCGTCAATTTCTTCATATCCGGAAAGCGCGCATTGGAAATCGGATACCCATCGTTATCCCGCACCGGCTCACCAATGGCCGGGTCCTGGGCACCTGCTTTACGCATCCAGCAGTCATCGATATTAATATAGGTCCAGCCATGGTTTATCAGGCCGCTGTCGACCATCGCTTTGGCACTGGCACGCACTTTGTCGTCATCGACCGCACATGCCCAGCAGTTCCAGCTATTCCACCCCATCGGCGGGGTCAGGCAAATCTTGTCGCCCACAGAAATCCTGAATTCCCGCTGGGCCTTGCCGAGTTTGTTTTCGGCAATCACGGTTGTCTTGTATTCCCCGGCCTTCCTGACTGTCCCGCGAATCTGGCCGCTCGACGCATCCAGCGTCAGCCCTTCCGGCAGACCCTGCACGTCAAACTTCATCGGACGCTCGCCGGTTGCCGTCACGGTAAACAAAAACGGATTGCCCGGACGCACCCCAAAGACCTTCGGCCCGGTAATCCGCGGCCTGGGACCGGCTTTGGGCGTCAGGATATAGGGCTTGGGACGCGGGATTTCCAGAGCCACCGGCGCTTTGCCCGCATAGTCGATTTTGGCCATCGCCCAGTCAGCATGGTCATAGGTATTGTCATCGCCCTGCTCGACAACCAGCGTCAGCACCTTGATGCCCTTGATATCCACACGGCATTCTTTGGCCGCCTGACCGCCTTTCATCTGTTCGCTGGACCACAATTCTTTCTTGTCGCCAATCACTTTGAACACCACACTGCCGCGTTTGGTTTCATCCTTAGATACTTCATCGTCCACCCCGACCAGAGCGGACAACTCCGTCGCCTCACCATCCAGTTGAATCATAAACAGGCTGTCGGCGTGCGTGCCCACCCCGCGTTCAAACTCTTTGCCCTGAATCGACAGCGGATTTCCGTCCACGGAACGATTGGCCCGGGAATCCCCCCAGCCGGTCTGAATCAGCGATACATCCAACGTATCGAGCCACACACTGCCCGCTTCCGCAATTGCAAAAGCCCCCATACTGAATACCATACCCGCCGTCAGCAAATAAATTCGTCTGTGCATCGCCATAACCTCTCCATAAACTCCATAACATTAAAAACGCTTACACCGGTCCAATTCCGGCTTTCCATATCTTCGATTACCACAATACGGTTTTGTTCAATTCAGTCACATAATCTGGAGACAGAATCAGACACCAATAAGGATAGTTTTTATATTAGATGAATTCATGCACAAAAAAATTACTTTTGTGGTTTCATTGTGCTTTTAATACATCGTTGTACACCCATTATAGATAAATACAGACCTATATTAACCTTTTATATACGGGATTCTGTTTGTCCAATTATTGTTTGAATTAGCCGACTTACTGCACCACCGGGAATTCCGTAATCCGCAGCGTTGAGCAGCCGTAGGGGATCAGGGTGATGTCCTCGGCCGGCTTGCCCCGCTGATGGGTCAGCGTCCACTCCACCCACGGCTTGACCTTTTCAATCAGGGCCGGATCGTTCAGGATATACGCCAGCGGCAAGAGACCATCGACCCAATAAAGCCCCCGCTCCCAACTGTCCCCATCCCCGCCCAGCCAACCATTCCGCGGCCCGATCACCTGGCTATACCGGACATCCAGATCTCCCGTCAGCCCCGTCTGCATCCGGCCCAACTGTTCCCGGAGCCACCCTTCCGGCCGGATCGCCCCTACCGGCAGCGGCTGATAGGGATTGGCCCTCAACGGCGGCCGGTTATTCAGATAATTGGCCGCCCCAGCCGCCTAAACCAACGCCGTCCTTTCGCCCTCTACCGCCATTTCCGCCCCGGCAACCCTCGAATTTGAGTAAAGATTTACCATCCCCATAATCACAGCCATCCATCGCATC
>JAFGQP010000289.1 GCA_016935635.1 Sedimentisphaerales bacterium | reverse complement strand
GCTCCAGTCCAAGGTGTCTGACATCTGTCTCTTTTTTTAAAAAAAATCCATAATTCATTTTACTTTGGATGCTGAAATTCATAAATTAATCGTCTAGGGGAGTCATGATTGACGGTGCTTTAATAACCACCATTTGAAAGGAGTCAACCGATGATTTCAGAAAAACAACTACTGGCCAATCAGAAAAACGCCTTAAAATCCACCGGTCCCAGGACCGCACAGGGAAAGGCCATTGCCGCCAGCAATTCCCTTAAGCATGGACTCTTGGCCAAAGAGGTGGTGATCACCGAGGGCGAGGGCGCTGAAGATCAGCAGGCCTTTGATGCACTGCTGGCCGATCTTGTCGATCAGTTCCGCCCAATCGGGTCCCTGGAGGAGATCCTGGTTGAAAAGATTGCTGTCTGCTATTGGCGGCTTGGACGAGCCAATCGCTATGAAGTCGGGGTTCTCCGCCAGAAACTGGACACTGCCACGGCGGACTACTATGAAAAAAGAGGTTTTGATGGCCAAAGGTGTAATGAAACAGATGTGGAGATCAATGAACAAATTAAGGAACTCCAGGAATCCATGGAGGGCTTGCAACGGGATCACAAAAAATTAGTATCGTTGGGCGCCAAAGGGGCCAGTCTGGAAAAGATTTATGATGATTTTGAGATGTGGGAAAAACTATATAACCAATATGAATATCAGATGAAAGATCTGCCTGACAGAGATCTTCCGTCTTCCCAGTGGATTAAGGAAGGTTTGAATAGGATTGATTTCTCCGATGACCAAATCTGGGACATGCTTATTAAAATCTGTGAAGACCAGATCCATGAATCCCAAACGACTATTGAAAAACTCCAAAAAGACAAAGTCACAAATAAGCTCCGGTTATCGGCCATCAAAAAAAGCGGTGCACTTCCTTTGAAATTGGAGATGGACACCTTATTGCGATACGAAACAGCCATTGAGCGGCAGCTCTATAGGGCCATTTACCAATTAGAACGCCAGCAGCGGCGACGAGAGGGCGATTATGTCCCGGCACCGGTACAGGTCGATCTGAATATCAACGATCAAAAAACGGGAGCCCAATTATAGTAATAAAGGAGCCATAAAAGACTGATGTAGTGAAATGTCCACAAAAAACCATATTTTTGGCTCAAAAATCAAAAATTACCAAACGAACCCATTTTAGCAGAAACTGATTTCAGTGAGTTTCAGACAGACATTACTTCTGGGTCGATCGGGCAAAAACAAATCGATTGAAGGACAAATGCGAGCAAAATTCTCCTATTTCTGTGCAAAATGATGCCAATCTGTCATTAAGTTATAGACGATAGAAGGCATAGGTGCCATATCGTCCTGGATAAAGACCTGTTATGTCCAAATGATGGGCATAAATCATAGATGATAGGGGAAATAGAAAGCAGCAAAACGATAGCCAGTGGGCATAGAATGGATATTCTGCCTGAATCTGAGGAGTCATGATGAAACAATTGATTTTCTGTCTGGGTTGGATGATTTTTTTCGGCATCACTGCTAATGCCGACATTCTCGGTATCGAAGAATTTAATTACAGCGACGGCGCCATTGACGGCCAGGCGGGGGGGCAGTACTGGGATTGGGACAATACAAGCGGCGTCCACACCGAAACGGCTTCCAACTGGAACGCGATCTTTGGTTCTCCCATCGTCCAGAATAACGCCTTGTTTATTGATTCCAGCGGGGCACGCCGCGAATACAACGGCCCGACAGAAGGGACCGGGGACGACACCGATGAGCGTCTGGGGGCATTTCGCGGATCGGGAACGGTTTACTACGGGGTCACAGTGACCGAGCTGACGGAAAATCCCTGGTGCGGTTTCAGCAGCTATGACTTCGGCTCCGAACGCATCTTTTTCGGTCGGCCCGGCGGGTCGCAATTTTTCGGTATTGAAATTTCCGGCTCGGGCAAGGCACTCAGCACTATTCCGGTCGTTGTGGGACAGACCTATCGATTGATATCGGCCCTGGATTTCGATGGCGACCAGCTCCGTTTGTGGGTCGATCCGGATGGCCGTGATTATGATCACGGCGCCGCCGATAATTCCGCCGATGTGACCCTCGCATACACCGGCACCAACTGGAGTACGTCGGTGCGTCTGGCCGGCGGAGCACAGAGTCTATGGGATGATCTGGTTATTTCTGATTCCTTTACGGACATTGCTGGTCCTGCGATCATCAATGCATCTCCTGCCAACGGGGCCGTCGAAGTGGCCGTCAATACGGAATTGACATGGCAAGTGAGCGATTCACTGTCGGAAGTGAGCTATGATATTTATTTCGGCGAAGAAGAATCCGCTGTAACCCGCGGAGACAATGCGGTGTTTATCGTCAATCAGACGGCTCAGTCGATAGCTGCCGGCCTGCTGAAAATCGGGACCGTCTATTACTGGCGTGTGGATGTGATCGTGGAGGGACAGACTTATGAAGGCCGTGTCATGCAGTTTATGACCGTGCTGCCTTCATTTGACTGCCTGGCCCTGGATTCGGATTTAAACACCGACTGCACCACAGACATCGCAGATCTGCTGTTTTTTGCTGAACAATGGCTGGGGGCATGTGCGGGGCCATTCTGTGCCGATATCAACCTGGCCGGCGGCATTGACTTTTATGATTTCGCCCGGCTTGCCGAAGACTGGCGAAAGGACGGCCCGGTGGTCGTTGTCAACGAGTTTCTGGCAAGCAATGACAAAGGCCTGGCTGACGAAGACGGCGCTGTGTCGGACTGGATCGAGATTAAAAATCTTTCAGATGCGGCTGTGAATCTGAACGGCTGGTCGCTGACCGATGACCCGGCTGAACCCGGCAAATGGATATTGCCCAATATCCATCTTGATGCCCATGATTTTCTGCTGGTATTTGCCTCGGACAAAGACCGTGTTGATCCAGCCGGACCGCTGCATGCCAATTTCCAGCTCAGCAAAGGCGGCGATTATCTGGCCATCATCCGGCCGGATGGCACCATCTCCCATGCCCTGGCGCCGCAATATCCGCAGCAGCATCAGGACATTTCTTACGGCCTGACGGTATTTGGTGATTCCCGGCGATATGAATATGGCTATTTCAGCAGCCCCACGCCCCAGCAGGACAATGGGCGGGGTTTTGTTGGTGTGGTTGAGGACCAGGTGAATTTCTCGATTGACGGAGGCGTTTTCACTGAATCGCTGGTGTTGACGCTTTCTGTCGATAACCCTAATGCCGTGATTTACTATACTACCAATAATTCCGAGCCAACTGAGCAGTCTATCCGTTATACCAGTCCCATTTCCGTTTCGACCACAACCGTCGTCCGGGCCAGAGCCGTCGAGTCGGACAAAATTGCCGGCCCCGTCACCGGCCAGTATTATGTTTTCCTGGCCGAATCGTTGCAAGATTTTAACTCCAATCTGCCGCTGCTGGTTATTGATAATTTCAACGGGGGAGCCTTAGGCGATGATAATTCCTCGACCGCGCATGTATTCAAACCGTCAGTGGTTGGAGTCTTTGGGGTTCAGCCGGATGGACGCAGCCGCCTGACTAATGCCCCTCAACTCCTGAGTCGGGCCGGTGCCAAGGTGCGGGGGATTAGTTCGTCGTCTTATCCGAAAAAAGGCTATGCGGTCGAATTCTGGGATGAAACAGATGAGGATAAGTCTCTGGCTGTTCTGGATATGCCTGCTGATTCCGACTGGGTCCTGTATGCCCCGTATTATTTTGACCGGGCATTGATCCGCAATTCGCTGATTTATGAATTGAGCAATCAGGTTGGCCGGTATGCCCCTCGGACACGATTTGTCGAAGTCTTCCTCAATACCAACGGCGGGGCACTGGAGGCCGGAGATTATATCGGGGTCTATGCACTGATCGAAAAAATCAAACGCGGCAAAGACCGTGTAGTAGTCGAAAAACTCGATGCCTCGGACAATGCCCTTCCCGATGTGGCCGGTGGCTATATCTTCAAAAATGACTGGCTCGAATCCGGAGAGATCGGCTGGTACACCACGCGGGGCAGACCCGCCTCGCAGGGTGGTATGGGCAGCGGCTTGTCGCTGGTCTATCCGGAACAGGAAAACATTACTGAACCACAGTTTACTTATCTGAAAGATGCCTTTCAGGCTTTTGAAGATGCCCTTTATTCCTCCACCGGCCAGCATTACAGCAATTACATTGATGTGGATAGCTGGGTGGACCATAATCTGCTGAATATGTTTGCCAAGAATGTGGATGCCCTGCGTCTGAGCGCCTACTTTCACAAATCCCGTGAAGGGAAAATTCAGGCAGGCCCGTTATGGGATTTTGACCGGGCGATGGATTCCTATGATGGCCGCGATGATAGTTATAACACATGGAAAGGAACCGGCGATGGCACAGACTACTTCAATTATGAGTGGTGGGACAAGCTGTTTGACGATGCGGAGTTCCGCCAGCGTTACGCCCAGCGATGGTATGCCATGCGGGCAGGGGCGCTGAGTGCCAGCAATATCAGTGCGGTCATTGATGCGATGGCCGCCCAGCTTGGCGAGGCCCAGGTCCGAAACTTTGCACGCTGGCCCGAAGTGGCTCCCGCGTCCAGTTGGGCTAATGAAATCCAGCACCTCAAAGACTGGCTCACCCGGCGGGCCGCATGGATTGACACGCAGATGGTGATTGAATTTGCTCCAGCCTTGCCGGCCACTGAGTGATAATCTGGCTTAAAATCAGTATAATAGAGGCAATACTGGATGCATAAATACTAATATAAAGCCTGTTGAATATAGAATGGCCTATAGGCGACCTGTGAAGTCTTGTAAAAAAGGGAATTTTTCTGAAATTCCGGGGCAAAAAAGCCGAAAAATTTACTTGCATCCGGGTTTAAAAAACATAAAATTGTATGTTCTCAGTCAGATTAAAGATAAGTTAAGTATTGTTTACGCGATAGCAAAGGGAAGGTCGAACATTATATGATTAAAGTGAAGTCCCGTACTGGTGAATCCGTTCAGCAGATGATCAAGCGGTTCAAGAAGATGTGCGAAAAAGAAGGTCTGATTCGCGACATCAAGCGGAATGGGTATTATGAGAAGCCCTCCGAAAAAGGCCGCCGGAAACGGAAGAAATCAGAGCGGATGGCACGGATCTTCAGTTCGAATCCCGCGTAAGCATTTTAAATTCATAGACTACGGCCGGACAGAAGGCGTGGAAGTCCACCCTCCTGTCCGGATTTTTTATGCGCATAGCGAAAGCGACTCGGGCCGATGCAGGATGCCAGGGCAAAATGTCTGTTTGTGAATCCGCCGATTTATGACTTTGCGGCGTATGATTTCTGGCTGCGTCCGCTGGGTCTGGTAACGGTGGCGGGGATGCTGCGGGGGCGGGCGGAGTTATCATTATACGACTTTCTGGACCGACGGCATCCGCTGGCGCGAGGCAAAGGGCTGCAGGATGATGCATGGGGCCGAGGCAAGTTCCTCGAGCAGCAAGTGGCTAAGCCCGAGGTGTTCAGGCCGATCCGGCGGTATTACCGGCGATTTGGGCTGCCGCAGGAAGATTTTGAGCAGTATTTGCAGGCTAAGGGGCCGTTTGACTTTATTTTTGTCCAGACGGTGATGACCTACTGGTATTTAGGTGTTAAGGAAGTGATCCAGACGGTCCGGCGGTGCTGTCCGGGCGGGCGGATTGTACTGGGCGGCTTTTATGCGACGGCCTGCCGGGAGCACGCTTTGGGGCAGGGAGCCGACTGGGTGGTCTCAGGACAGGATTTGGGGCCGATGTGGGACTGGCTGGACCTGGGCCGGCCGGAGGGCAATACGCCGGCGGCGTGGGAATTGTACCCTGAGCCGGTAACAGCGGCGATTACGCTGACGCGGGGGTGCCCGTATCGGTGTTCGTATTGTTATGT
>JAFGQP010000049.1 GCA_016935635.1 Sedimentisphaerales bacterium | reverse complement strand
TTTTCTTCATGCCTTCGCATCCGTACCGCAAGGGTTTTGATGCCGCGCAGACTCAGCCAGCAATCAAACGCCCCCGGCACGGCCCCCACCGCATTCTGATAAAAGGCATATTTGGCGTGCAGGGCCGGATCCTTTGTCACCAGCGCCCCCCCGATGACATCCGAATGGCCGCTGATGTATTTGGTCGTGCTGTGAATCACCACATCGACGCCCTGGGTCAGCGGACGCTGAAAATACGGCGATGAAAACGTGTTATCCGCCGCCACCAGAATCTGATGCCTGCGGGCAATGGCGACCACCGCCCGGACATCCACCAACTGCAGCAGCGGATTGGCGGGCGTTTCGATCCATATCATCTTCGTTTTTTTTTCGATGGCCGTCTCAAACGCTTCGGGCCGGGTGCCATCGACATACGTGACACAGATGCCGCGCGGGACCGCCACATTTTCAAACAGGCGAAACGTCCCGCCGTAGATATTTTCCGACGAGATCATATGGTCCCCGGGCCGCAGAATGGAAATCGCCGCATCCACCGCCGCCATCCCCGAACTGAACGCCAGTCCATGCTGCCCTTCTTCCAGTGCGGCCAGGCACTTTTCATACGCAGCCCGCGTGGGATTGCCGCTGCGGGAATATTCAAAAGCACTGGGCTTGCCGACATCCTTGAACACAAAATTGGCACTCTGATAAATCGGGACGATGACTGACCCCGTTGTCGGGTCCGGCTCCTGGCCAGTCCGAATCGCTTTGGTTGCAAATTTCATAGCTTCTCCGTAGACGGTTTTATTTTGCCCGAAATCAGGCGACAATATCGGCAAACAGAACTGAGGATAAATACCGTTCGCCGAAACTGGGGATAATCACCACAATGGTCTTGTCTTTATTTTCCGGCCGGCAAGCAACGATATCCGCCGCACGCAGCGCCGCACCGGAGGAGATGCCGATGAATAAGCCTTCGAGTTTGGCCGCCCGCCGCGCCCAGTCGATGGCCTCATCCTGATCCACGGTGACCACCTCATCAACAATCTTGAGATTCAGCGTCTTGGGAACAAATCCCGCACCGATACCCTGAATCTTGTGCGGGCCGGGTTTGACTTCCAGCCCGGCAAGCGTCTGGGTCAGGACAGGACTCTGAGCCGGCTCAACCGCAATCGCTTTGAATGCAGGATTCCGCGACTTAATCAGTTCGGCGATACCGGTAATCGTTCCGCCGGTGCCGACGCCGGAGACAACCATATCGACTTTACCCTGGGTATCCGCCCAGATTTCCTCAGCGGTCGTCCGCCGGTGCGCTTCGGGATTGGCAGGATTTTCGAATTGCTGCGGCACGTAGGAATTGGTTTCGGCAGAGGCAATTTCCAGTGCAGCGGCCACAGCCCCTTTCATGCCGCCGGCGGCCGGGGTTAATATCAATTCCGCACCGAGCGCCTTAAGTACTTTGCGACGCTCAATACTCATCGAATCCGGCATCGTCAGAAACAGCCGATATCCCTTGACCGCGCAGACAAAAGCCAGGGCGATACCGGTATTGCCGCTGGTCGGCTCAATAATGACGGTTTTATTGTTGATCTTTCCGGCACGCTCACCCGCCTCAATCATCGCCGCACTAATGCGGTCTTTGACGGAAGCCAGCGGATTGCGGCTCTCCATCTTGGCCAGCACCCTGCCGCCGGAAATCAGTTTGTTGACTTTTACCAGCGGAGTTCTGCCCACTGCCTGTATGATATTGTCATAGATGTCTGCCATAATCCAATCCTTTCTTTTCCGGGTTAAAACCTGTCGTGAAATTATATACGACCAGAAGTTATACGTATTATATAGAGTAATCGTCCGCAAAAAAACGGGCATTTTTTAATTGAATAAAGACGGATTCGCCGGCGTGGAGCATTAATTCATTATAATGCTGACGGGTAATCTCGGCTTCCACAATCTCCTGCGAATCCTGTCGGGCGAGCTGTATCCGGGCAATCGGGCCGACGGCGGCAATATGCACCACCCTGGCTGCGATGGAATCGGCAATAGCCGCCCGGGTGATGCCGACATCATGCGGCCGGACGTAGGCGGCACTGCCAATCACCGCGGAAGATGCGTGCGAGGTCTCCTTATGAATCCGCCCCTCCTCCGCACGGCAATGGAAAATATTGACATTGCCCAGAAAGTTGAACACGAAGGGATTGGCCGGATTATCATAGACTTCCTCCGGCGGGCCAATCTGTTCAATCCGCCCGGCATTGAGTACCGCAACCCGGTCGGCTACTTCGAGGGCTTCTTCCTGGTCGTGGGTGACAAAGACGCTGGTGATGGACATCTCATCGTGGAGTTTTCGCAGCCATTGCCGCAATTCCTTGCGGACCTTGGCATCCAGCGCCCCGAAGGGTTCATCCAGCAGCAGGATTTTGGGCTCAACCGCCAGCGACCGGGCCAGCGCCACCCGCTGCCTCTGACCGCCGGAAAGCTGATGCGGATACATCCCGGCATGGCGTTCTAATTGTACCAGCTTGAGCAGTGCGTGGACACGCTCCCGGATTTCGTCTTTGCTCGGGCGGTATTTGCGGGGGCGTACCGTCAGACCAAATCCCACGTTTTCAAAAATATTCATGTGCCGAAACAGCGAATAATGCTGAAAGACAAAGCCCACCCGACGCTGGCGGACGGATTGGGCGCTGACGTCGTCGTCATGAAACAGAACCGGACCGCTGCCTGGGTCGGCCTGCTCCAGCCCGGCAATAATTCGCAGCAGGGTTGTCTTGCCGCAGCCGGACGGCCCCAGCAGGGCCACCAGTTCGCCGTTATGAATCGTCAGGCTGACATTTCTCAACGCGGTAAAAGCACCGAATGTCTTACTGATATTGGTTATCTGAATACTCATCAAATGCCTCCGATGATGGCTTTGGCCTGGTCTTTTTTCGTTTTCCATTCCACAAGGGTCTTGGCCGCCAGGGTAACCAGCGCCAGCAGGGTCAGCAATGAAGCCATCGCAAATGCCCCGACAAAATTATACTCATTATACAGTATCTCAATATGCAGCGGGATCGTATTGGTCTGGCCGCGAATATGGCCGGAGACCACTGAGACCGCCCCGAATTCGCCGATGGCCCGGGCATTGCAGAGAATGACGCCATACAGCAGGCCCCACTTGATATTGGGCAGGGTGACCCGCCGGAACATCTGCCAGCCGCTGGCGCCCAGCACCAGCGCAGCCTGTTCCTGCTCGGTTCCCTGTGACTGCATCAGAGGAATCAATTCCCTCGCGATAAACGGAAATGTCACAAACAGGGTCGCCAGAACAATCCCCGGCACGGCAAAGATAATCTTGATATTGTGTTCCATCAGCCAGGGACCAAACCAGCCATTGAGTCCGAACAGCATCACAAAGATAACACCCGAAATAACCGGTGAAACTGCAAACGGCAGATCAATCAGGGTCAGGAACAGCCCTTTGCCGGGAAAATCGAATTTGGTAATCGCCCAGGCCGCCGCTACACCGAATACCAGATTCAGCGGAATAACCACCAGCGTAACCAGCAGCGTCAGCCGCATCGCCGAACGTGCATCCGGGTCGGTAAAAGACTGCAAATAAATCCCGAAACCTTTGCGGAAGGCCTCCACGAATACCGCTGCCAGCGGCAGCAGCAAAAACACGCCAAGAAACAGGATGGCAATGGTCGTCAGGATAAACGGCGTCCATCGTCCCCTGTATGCAGGA
>JAFGQP010000048.1 GCA_016935635.1 Sedimentisphaerales bacterium | reverse complement strand
TCTTAATCTCTTTTGCGAAATGGATGTGCCGGGAGAATGGTATCTCGACAGAACCACCGGCGTGCTCTATTGGTTTGTTCCCGAGGGGATTAATCCCAATCAGGCCCAAGTTAAATTGTCTGTCTTTAATGCCCCCTTTATGGTCGAAATGAAGGACTGTTCACATCTGACATTGCAGGGGCTGACGTTCCAGGAGGGCAGGGGCAGTGCCGTTTCGATTCGAAATGGAGACAACTGCCGGATTGCAGATTGCCGGATTGAACGTTTCGGCAAGGATGGAATTCATGTTGAAGACGGTTCAAATCATGGTATCGCAGGCTGCCTGCTTCGCACGTTCGGCTGCGGAGGAATCAAAATCAACGGCGGCGACCGCAAAACACTGACGCCGGCCGGCCATTTCATTGAAAACACCGTCGTCGAACACTTTTCGTTATTCAAACGCACGTATGAACCCGCCGTGCATGCTGCCGGCTGCGGCATACGCATCAGCCACAACCGCTTCCGTTTCTCATCCTCTTCGGCGATGCGGCTTGAAGGCAATGATATGCTGATTGAATACAATCAGGTCAGCCATGTCGTCAATGAATCCGATGATCAGGGGGGAATCGATATGTGGTACAATCCATCCTATCGCGGGATTGTAATCCGATTCAATCACTGGTCGGATATCTCGGGAGGCACGCGTCACGGCGCCGCGGGGGTGCGTCTTGATGACATGATTTCGGGTGTCTTGATTTATGGAAATATTTTTGAACGCTGCGGAACACGGGATTTCGGCGGCGTCCAGATTCATGGCGGAAAAGATAACACCGTCGAAAACAATCTGTTTTATCACTGTCACGCCGCGGTCAGCTTTTCATCGTGGGGAGAAAAACGCTGGCTCGAACACCTTGAATCACCGGCCATCCAAAAAAAGATTTATGAGGATGTGGACATCCGTTCCGAGCTGTATCAAAACAAATACCCGGAATTGAAAAATATCCGGCTCAACGCTGATGCAAATATCATCAAAAATAATCTTCTGGTGGATTGCAAGCAGGATTTCCTTCGTCGCAATGATAAACAGGTTGTCCAGAATAACCCTGCCATACAGGCCGAGGGTAAAACCCTCGAACAGGTTGCTGTGCCGGAGGTTCTGAAACAATATGGGCTGCGGCCTATTCCAGTCATCCAGATCGGAGTAAAATCAAATACATGGCTGCCGTGATAAATACTCAAAACAGCGTATTGACAGTTGAGGCGGTCTGGGCAGCAGTCGCATAATTTTGAGGTCGGGATGATGCATGGTTATATATGGATTTAACGCCCGCAACCGGTGCTGTTGTGATCTCTAAAGGAAGAAAATCAATGATAAGACAATCCGCAGTGATAGGTTTTTTTATCGCCATGGGGACTTGTTTCATATACGCCGAGCCGGACAGGTTGGTTATCTATGATCTGCGCTATGCCCTGAAAGTGGATGCATCCCGGCCCGGCGAAGCTGCCAATGCATGGGATCATTGCCATGCCATCAGTTCGCTGCAGGGGATTGTCAACCGGAATCAGCCTAGCCTGTATGTAATGTTTGTCGATTCTCAAATCATACCCGGGGAAAATGTTGATGAATACTGGCTGGATAAATACAGACAGCAGGGGCAGTGGCTGTCCGGCCGAGGCATCACAACAATCAGCTCGGTTGAAGAACTGGTTGGCCATTTCAGGGAGTTAATAAAAGGTGCCGTGGTCTATGATCCCAAAGTGCCCTCGACCAGCAATGCGGCTTCTGCGGTTGCCGGAGCAGAAGACCTGATTGCTATTCGTTATGACCCCTTAAAAGGAAGTTTGTATGACAGGCTGATTGTCAAAGGCCCAAAATTGGATGTTAAGGTCTGGCTTATCAATCCGGATGGCACATCAAAGTTTACCGGTTCAGGATTAATCCCCAACAGCAAACGGAATTCCACAGGCTCCGCCAAATGCGATGCCTATGAATGGATGAAGGAGAACTATATCGATAAGGGATTGTGCGATTGCACACATGCCGGTTATTACATTGATTACTACTGGGTTCAAAAACCCACCGCTTCAATCCTGAATCATCATACGCTGACCAATCATGATTATTTTGTCAGCAAAAAGGGGTTCTTTTTCGATCTGAGTCCCTGGGCCGATGAGCCTGCGACAGATGACCCAACGCAGCGATCGGGAACAGATCGTCAGATTCTGCAGGAATTACTGCTGAGCGCCTATAAACAGACAGCAGGCAGGGAAATTATTCATATCGGCGGATTTCCGCCGTGGGCCTTTAAATATACCAAACACGCCGGAGGAGGTCACGAGGATGTGCCTGCCGAATGGGAATATACGGCCATCATCAGTGCCTACAATGCTTTTCAGGATGCCGACGCCATCGGCTTTGGGGCCATGGCCAACGCATCGTTCTGGCAGCATTTCCCACTGAAAGACCGCTATCCCCAAAAATGGGTTACGCCGGAAGAACTCAAGAAACGCGGCTATCTGACCGAAGACGGTCAGGTTGATTTTAAAGGCCGTGATTTTATCATTTTTTATGTCGGGGATTATGATTCTGCGTCCTGGGTCTATCAACGGACCATGGACATCTGGGATGATCCCAACCGGGGCAAGATTCCCCTGATGTGGTGTATCAGTCCGATTATCGATAAACGGGCTCCGATGGCGATGGATTATATCCGACGGACAGCAACTCCCAATGATTATTTTGCGGCGGCTGATAACGGCGCCGGTTATCTCAATCCCGGCATGCTGCGGGATTCCGGTACACACAGGCCCATTTCAAATCTGCCGGGCGATCTGTCTGTCTGGCGAGACCATTGCAGTAAATACTATCAAAAATGGGGGCTTACGATTTCCGGATTTCTTATTGACGGGTATGCAGAGGGAATGGGCGGGCCGGAATTGGATTGTTATGAAACGTTCAGTCCCAACGGTGTAGTCTGGCAGAAGGGTGCGATTTCGTATCTGCACCACAATCTGCCGGTTCTTCGGAGTGACTGGGATATCAATGACGGCGATCCGGCCGCAGCGGCCCGAAAAGTAGTCCAGCGGGTCAAAGATCGCCCGATCCCCTTTCATTGGTTCCGAAACATCCTGAAAACGCCATCCTGGTATGTGGATGTTCACGAGCGTATCAAATCGATGAATCCTAAAATTGAACTGCTGGATGCACCGACATTTTTTGAGCTGTACCGAATCTATCTTAAACAGAATCCGGAAGCCGCCGCCGGCAAATAGTATTTCCGGACAATCAAACGGACGTGAATGGTACTGGAATTGATGATAAAGGGAGTATTATGGAGAAAACGGAGATTAAACGACAGATTACTGTCTTTGAACCATCTACCTGCACAGAGCAGGACTATCGGGAATTTTTGGCCACATCATACCGTTTAATGAAAGAATGCGGTCACTATCTTGCTCCGGATGAGGATATTAACAGTCTGGAACTGGCTCACCTGATTCCGGAAGTCCCGGAAACAATATTGGCAATCTATGTAGGCATCAATGATGCCGTTTGCAATAAAGGACTTGTTACGCCGCTGCTGCCCCAGCATGGCCATAATAATGTTTTTGTTTTCGATCCGCAGGTCTATCCCGGCCGGCGGGATGTTCCTGCCGGCACCATTGATGCTAAGGCAGTGCTGACAGGTTTTTGTCCGCCCAATCCGACATGGAATCTGGACTGGACTTATGTCATGATTGAGGATCCCGCCCGAAGTTTTCAAAGTCTCTGGGCCCAAAAGGGATATATTGATATGATTCCGGCCAAATTTGAAGATTTTACGATGGCCAGCGATCACCGCACAAGCAGACTCTGCACATTTATTTCGCCCAGAGCCTTTGACCACCCGGTGAATCAGTCCCGGCCCTATCTCCGTGCCGCCCGGCAGAGGGGACAAAAGATGGCCGGACAGTTTCAAATTCCCGACAGGATTAAAGATGAATTCGAAGGGTTGGAGCCGGTGATTCTCCATCAGGGTGAGAAATTATACGTGGCGACGACGGATTTTGGACCCTGTGCCCACGGGTGGACCAACCTGCATCCCGACAATGTGCAGCTCGCCGTCGTTAATGAAAATTCGTCGGTGCCGCTGAATCTGGTCATTGCCAAGCCGCCGGTGAACCCCAAATATGCCCAGGGGCTGATTCCCCCCAAAGGCAGTGCGGATATGACAACCGACTGGTTCAAACGAGGCCTGACGATTATGCGAAAACCGCTGTTGGTTGGATTATTTGAAGGATAATGACCCAACTCTTGACTCCGGACAACAGGGCAGCGTGTCCGAACAGGAACGTTGTTTTG
>JAFGQP010000288.1 GCA_016935635.1 Sedimentisphaerales bacterium | reverse complement strand
TTATTTTCACACAGAAAGGATTGGAACTATGTTTATGAATCGTAAAATGATGGTGGTGATTGCGACTCTTTTACTGGCAACTGTTTCGATACCATTTATCTGGGCAGCTGGTAATCAGGCCCAGCCGCCGGCCCAAAGACCACAGGGTGGTTTTGGCGGTGCGCAGGGCGGGCAGCGACCTCAGGGAGGCCAGTTTGACTTTCAGGCCCGTATGCTTGAAATGGCCAAGACCCAGTTGAATGCCACCGATGCAGAATGGGCAAAAATTGAAACACCTCTCAAGAAAGTAATGACGTTGTCCACGCAGGCTAATGCACGAGGACTCGGCATGGGCATGGCCGGACGCGGTACCCGCCCAGGTGGTCAAGGCCAGGGTGGACAAGCGGCACAGCAGCCTGCCAGAGAGCAGAGTGAAGTTCAGAAGGCTTCGGCCGCATTAACCGAAGTATTGCAGAACGAATCCGCGACTGCCGACGAAGTAACAGCCAAATTGAAGGCCCTGAGAACCGCCAAAGAAGCTGCCCAGAAAGAACTGGCCGCAGCTCAGGCCGAATTGAAGAAGTCAGTCAATGTGCGTCAGGAAGCCAGACTGGTTCTGATGGGGATGCTGAACTAATAGTGCCTCTGCAGAAATACGAAGGAAGGGATGCTTCATTGAGACATAAAAAAGGCCTGCGGTGTGAAATCGCAGGCCTTTTCCATTGTGATAAGTTATTTTTTAGCCTTTCTGGCTTTGCCCATCCAGTCGGTAAACTGTTTAAACAGGTATTGTGAATCATGCGGGCCGGGAGAGGCTTCCGGGTGGTACTGGACTGAAAATGCCTTGAGCTTTTTGCATCGTAACCCTTCCAGCGTGTTATCATTGAGATTCATGTGTGTCAATTCGACATTTTTGTCTTTGAGCGAATTGATATCGACACAGAAGCCATGATTCTGGCTGGTGATTTCGATCTTGCCGGTCTCGAGGTTTTTGACCGGGTGGTTGGCCCCGCGATGACCAAATTTGAGTTTATAGGTTGTGCCGCCGAGAGCCAGTCCCAGAAGCTGATGGCCCAGACAGATGCCGAAAATGGGCATTTTGCCCAGCAGGCCGCGGATGGCATCGATTGCATAGGTTACTGCGGCAGGGTCGCCGGGGCCGTTGCTGAGAAAGACGCCGTCGGGTTTCTTTTTGAGTATCTGAGCGGCGGTGGTATCGGCCGGGACCACTTCCACTTTGCACCCATGCGAAATCAGCAGACGCAGGATGTTTTGTTTAATGCCGAAATCATAGGCAATAACCCTGTATACAGGTTTTGGCTTGCATTCTTGGCCGGTAAGAACATCCACTACGCCTTTGGTCCATGTATACGACTTGCCGAGGGTGACGTGCTGGACAATATCACGTCCGACCAGGCCGGGGTAGGCATCCAGTTTTTTCCTGAGCTTATTGATGTCGAGTTCCGAAGAGGAGATAATACCCCGCATGGCCCCCTGTGTCCGGATGTGGCGGACCAGCCTGCGGGTATCGATGCCTTCCAGGCCGACGACATTATTTTCCTTCAGGTAATCACTGAATGTTTTTTCATTCCGCCAGTTGCTCGGGAAGGGGCAATTTTCCTTGACGATAAAGCCCGAGCAAAACAGTTTGCGAGACTCCCAGTCATCGCTGCTGGTGCCGTAATTGCCTATCATTGGATAGGTCATCGTTAATATCTGTTCAAAGTAAGACGGGTCCGTCGTGATTTCCTGATAGCCGGTCATCGAGGTATTGAACACGACCTCGCCAACGGCGGTCCCTTTGGCGCCGAAAGACCGGCCGGTAAATAATGTACCGTCTTCCAGCAATAAAATCGCTTTGTTATTCGACATAAATTACTTCCTGTAATAGGCTTGAATCGATTTAACCGTCAGTTTTTCATTTTGCAGGGCTTCAATGGCACGTGCTGCTGCAAGACCGCCGCGAATGGTCGTAATATACGGAATCTGCCGATCCAGAGCTGTACGGCGAATCGGGAAGGAATCCCGGATGGTCTGCTCCCCGACGGTGGTATTGACAATCAAGTCGATCTGGTTATTAATCATCAGGTCAACCACGTTGGGGCGACCTTCAATCATCTTGCGTACAAATTCCGAAGGAATGTTATTTTTAATCAATTCGATACAGGTGCCTTTGGTGGCCAGAATTTTAAAGCCCAGCTCGTGGAGCTTTCGGGCCATTTGCACAGCGCGAGGCTTATCCGCATCGCGTACGCTGATAAAGACGGTTCCCTTCGTGGGCAAATTGCAGCCGGCGGCAATCTGGGATTTGGCATAGGCAACGCCGTAGTCATCGGAAATACCCATGACTTCACCTGTGGACAGCATTTCGGGGCCAAGAATGACATCGGCGCCCTGGAACTTGAGGAACGGGAAAACCGCTTCCTTGACAGCGTAATGATTCCGCGAGACTTCTTTGGTAAAGCCAAGCTGCTGAAGGGTCATTCCGGCCTGAATTTTAGCGGCCAGCTTGGCCAGCGGAACACCAATGGCCTTGCTAACGAACGGAATCGTCCGTGAAGCACGCGGATTGACTTCGAGAATATAAACCTTATCATCCTTAATGGCAAACTGAATATTGATCAGGCCTTTGACCTGCAGTTCCAGAGCCAGGAGTCGGGTTTGGCGTTTGACTTCGGCGATGGTCTCCGGCTTGAGTGTTACCGGAGGCAGGAAGCAGGCGCTGTCGCCGGAATGAATCCCGGCTTCTTCGATATGCTCCATGACACCGCCGATCACGACGGTCTGGCCATCGCTGATGGCATCGACATCAAGCTCTGTTGCATCATCCAGGAACTTGTCGATCAGGATGGGGTGTTCGCCGGATACTTCGAGAGCCTCATCGACACACGCTTTCAGGGAGGACTCATCGTAAACGATGTCCATGGCCCGCCCGCCCAGCACAAAAGAGGGGCGAACCAGCAGCGGATACCCCAGCTTTCTGGCCACCTTCAGTGTTTCTTCGTAGCTGGTGGCCGTACCGCTGAACGGCTGGAGCAGATTGAGTTTTTCCACCAGCTTATTGAATAATTTGCGGTCTTCAGCGATTTCGATGCTGCCGGGCGAGGTGCCGATAATCGGAACACCCGCCTTGTGAAGGGCTTTGGACAATTTCAGGGGTGTTTGTCCGCCAAACTGCACAATGACGCCATCCGGTTTTTCCGTATCGATGATTGACATCACGTCTTCGTACGTCAGCGGTTCAAAATAGAGCCGATCCGATGTGTCGTAATCGGTCGATACCGTTTCCGGGTTGCAGTTGACCATAATCGATTCGATGCCGATTTCATCCAGCGCAAAGGCCGCATGAACGCAGCAATAATCAAACTCGATGCCCTGACCAATGCGGTTGGGTCCCCCGCCGAGAATTATAATCTTGCGACGGGTGGTTGGATTGGCTTCGCATTCCGCTTCAAAGGTTGAATAGAGATAAGGCGTCGAGGCTTCAAACTCTGCGCCGCAGGTATCAACCCTCTTGTACACGGCTTGAATGCCTGCCTGCAGGCGTTTTCGGCGAATGACAGTTTCTTCGACACCCAATTTGATCCCCAGATATTTATCGCTGAATCCGGCTTCTTTGGCCTGACGAAGCATTTCATTGGATACCTTGTCCAGCCCGGCAGAAAACAGTTTTTTCTCCATTTCGACCAGATCCCTGATATGATTCAAAAACCAGGGATCTATATGGGTCAGCTCAAAGAGATCTTCGGTGGTATATTTCCGGCGATAGGCTTCCGCAACATACCATAATTTATCCCAGTAATTTTTCCGCAGCCGTTCCTGCAACTGGTCGTCATTCAGTCCGGGTTTGATATGGCGTGCATCCAGAGAATAGCGTTCAATTTCCAGGGACCGGATGGCTTTCTGGAATGCTTCCTTGAAGGTGCGGCCAATGGCCATTGCCTCACCGACCGATTTCATCTGAACCGTTAGTTCAGGACTGGTCTGCGGGAATTTTTCAAACGTAAATCGCGGCCATTTGACGACGACATAGTCAATGGTCGGCTCAAAACAGGCGGGTGTTTTCTTGGTAATATCGTTAGGAATTTCATCGAGAGTATAACCAACCGCCAGGAGCGATGCAATCTTGGCAATCGGGAAACCAGTGGCCTTGGAGGCCAGGGCTGAGCTGCGGGACACACGCGGATTCATCTCAATGACATACAGTTTGCCGTTTTTGGGATTGACTGCAAACTGGATATTCGAGCCGCCGGTTTCAACTCCGATGGCGCGGATGATTTTCAGTGCCGCGTCACGCATCGCCTGGTATTCTTTGTCCGACAGGGTCTGGGCCGGTGCGACGGTGATGCTGTCGCCGGTATGGATGCCCATCGGGTCAAGGTTTTCAATTGAGCAGACGATCACCACATTATCCTTGCGGTCCCGCATCACTTCCAGTTCATACTCTTTCCAGCCGACAACGGATTCTTCGACCAGAATCTGCCGTTTGGGGCTGAGGTCCAGGCCCCACTGCACCATGCGTTTGTATTCATCGAGATTATAGGCTACGTTGCCGCCCATGCCGCCCAGTGTATAAGAAGGACGGATAATCAGCGGAAAGCCGATTTGCTCCATGACTTTCATGGCTTCCTCAATCGAGTGGGCAAAGCCGCTTTTGGGGACTTCCAGACCGATATCCTGTACAATCTTTTTGAAGCGGTCGCGCTCTTCCGCCTTTTTGATGGCCTGCAGGTCGGCACCGAGGAGTCTGACCTTGTACTTTTTCAAAACTCCCATTTCCGCCAGTGCCACAGCAGTATTCAGGCCGGTCTGCCCGCCGAGTGTCGGCAGCAGGCTGTCCGGGCGTTCCTTTTCTATAATTTTGGCCACCATTGCCGGCGTAATGGGCTCAATGTACGTCTTGTTCGCCATTTCCGGGTCTGTCATAATGGTCGCAGGGTTACTGTTGACCAGGACAACCTGATACCCTTCCTTGCGAAGCACTTTGCAGGCCTGTGCACCGGAATAATCAAATTCACAGCCCTGACCGATTACAATGGGTCCTGAACCGATGATCAGAATTTTTTTTATGGATTTATCTTTCGGCACTCGTTTAGTCCTTATCCAATTTCCTTATGATATTGCTGCAGCGATTTGACGTCGCGTTGTTTTTCTTTGCATGCCAATATGCCTTTTGCCGCCGCCAGCGCTGCCGCAGTCGTTGTGACATACGGAACCTTGTATTTAATTGACGCTTTGCATATGTATGAATCATCATGGCTGCTTTGTTTGCCGGCCGGTGTATTAATCACCATTTTAATTTCACTGTTCATAATGCTGTCGAGGATATTGGGGCGGCCTTCATGGAGTTTCAGTATCTTCTCGGCTTCGATTCCCTGCTCAGTCAGGAAATGATATGTACCCTCCGTGGCCATAATATCCAGGCCGGCTTTTCTGAGTACCCTGGCCGGCTCAAGAATCTCATTGCGGTCTTTCTGGGCGACCGAAATTAAAACCTTGCCCGTCAGAGGCAGGAACTGCTGAGCGGCCTCCTGGGACTTATAAAAAGCCAGGCCTGACGAATCGGCCATGCCAAGGACTTCACCGGTGGATCGCATCTCCGGCCCCAGAATCGGATCCACTTCAGGGAACATATTGAACGGGAAGACGGCTTCTTTAACGCCATAGTGCGATATTTTTTTCCGTGAAGGCGATATTTCGGAAAGTTTTTTGCCCATCATCAACTGGGTTGCAATCTGGATCATCTGGATATTGCACACCTTGGATACCAGGGGGACCGTCCGCGAAGCGCGGGGATTTGCTTCTAAAATATAAACTTTGTCGCCCGCAATGGCATATTGAATATTAATCAGGCCGCAGACTTTCAATTCTCCGGCGATTTTTCGTGTATAGTCTTCAATTGTCTGCAGGTGCTGGGGCGGAATCGATACCGGCGGCAGGACGCAGGCCGAATCGCCGGAGTGAATGCCGGCCAGTTCGATATGTTCCATGACGGCGGGAATGAAGGCGTCTTTGCCGTCGGAGATGGCGTCCGCTTCCACTTCAAGGGCATGTTCGAGAAATTTATCAATCAGAATCGGACGGTCCGGGGAAATATCCACAGCGGCATTGACATAATGAGTCAGCATCTGCTCATCATAGACAACTTCCATGCCTCGTCCGCCCAGCACATAGGAGGGACGGACCATCAGGGGGTAGCCAATTGTCTTTGCGATCTTAAGGGCCTGTTCAAGATTTGACGCCATGCCTGATGCAGGCTGGGGAATGCCCAGTTTTTTGATAACCTTACTGAAGCGGTCGCGGTCTTCGGCCAAATCGATGGAATCGGTCGAGGTACCCAGAATACGCACCCCGGCCTGTTCCAGTTCCTTACAGATATTCAGGGGGGTCTGGCCGCCAAACTGCACGATGATCCCTTCAGGCTTTTCCTTGTTATAAATCTGCAGCACATCTTCGACTGTCAGTGGTTCAAAGTAGAGCTTATCCGAGGTGTCATAGTCGGTCGAGACCGTTTCCGGGTTGCAGTTGACCATGATGGTTTCATACCCCATATCACGGAGTGCGAAAGCCGCATGGACACAGCAGTAATCGAATTCGATACCCTGTCCGATACGGTTGGGGCCGCCGCCGAGAACCATGATTTTTTTGCGATTGCTGACAGCGACTTGGTCGGGGGCATTGTAGGTCGAATAATAATAGGCTGCGTTTTCGACGCCGCTGACCGGAACCGGTTCCCAGGCTTCCGTGACGCCAACCGCCATGCGTTTCTGGAATATATCCTTTTCCGAAATCCCCAGCAGCTTGGCGAGATATTTATCGGCAAATCCATCCTTTTTGGCCTGCTGCAGAAGTGCATCGGGAAGCGTTTTTCCCTTGTACTGCAGAATCTGTTCTTCGAGCTCGACCAGCTCCTTCATTTGCTGGATGAACCAGGCTTTGATATAGGTTTTGGCGTGAAGGGCTTCCACTGACGCTCCCTTGCGAAGCGCTTCGTACATAATAAACTGCCGTTCACTGGTCGGAAACGCCAGCATATTCATCAGCTCATCGAGCGATTTCCTGTTGAAATCTTTGGCAAAGCCCAGTCCGTACCGACCGCTTTCAAGTGAACGGATAGCTTTTTGCAGGGCTTCCTTATAATTTTTGCCGATGCTCATGACTTCACCAACGGCGCGCATCTGGGTACCCAGCTGATCTTTGATGCCGCGGAACTTCTCAAAAGCCCATCGGGCAAACTTGATGACAACATACTCGCCGGAGGGCGTGTATTTTTCGAGCGTCCCATCCCGCCAATAGGGAATTTCGTCAAGCGTCAGGCCGCCGGCCAGCAGCGAAGAGACAAACGCGATTGGAAAGCCCGTTGCCTTGGACGCCAGAGCCGAAGAGCGGGATGTGCGGGGGTTGATTTCAATGACTACCACGCGTCCATTTTGAGGATTGTGGGCAAACTGGACATTGGTGCCGCCGATGACGCCGATGGCATCCACGATGGCATAGGAATACTGCTGAAGTTTGTCCTGGAGCGATTTTTCAATCGTCAGCATGGGAGCGGCGCAGAATGAATCACCCGTATGAACCCCCATGGCATCGATATTTTCGATAAAGCAGACGGTGATTTTCTGGCCTTTGGAATCCCGAACGACTTCCAGCTCGAGTTCCTCCCAGCCTTCGACCGATTCTTCAATCAGAACCTGGCCGACCAGGCTGGCCGAGAGACCGCGGCTGACAATAGTACGGAATTCTTCAATATTATAAACCAGCCCCCCGCCGGTGCCGCCCATGGTATAGGCCGGACGAATCACACAGGGCAGGCCGATCTGCTGAACAATGCGTTCGGCATCTTCAAGATTGTAAGCGATTTCACTGCGCGGCGTCTCAATCCCCAGAGAAGCCATGGTGTCTTTGAATATCTGACGGTCTTCTCCCCGCTGGATTGCGTCTTCTTTGACGCCGATAATCTGGACGCCGTATTTTTCAAGAATGCCTTTTTGGGCCAGGTCGGAAGACAGGTTCAGACCGGTCTGGCCGCCCAGATTAGGCAGCAGAGCATCGGGGCGTTCCTTGGCAATAATCATTTCAAGCGATTTGACATTTAATGGCTCAATATACGTGACATCGGCCATGCCGGGGTCGGTCATAATTGTTGCTGGATTGGAATTGACCAGAACAATTTTGTAACCGAGTTTGCGCAGTGCTTTACAGGCCTGTGTGCCGGAGTAATCGAACTCGCAGGCCTGACCGATGACTATCGGGCCGGAGCCGATAATCAAGACTTTCTTGATATCTGTACGTTTTGGCATTGTCCAGTGTCCTCATGCTAAGTTATTTATCTTTCATGCATTTCCGGAAAATCCGGTTTATATCGATTGGTAATGGGCATGCGCCGGTCCTTGCCGAAGGCCCGCGGTGTGATTTTGACCCCCGGCGGACATTGGCGCCGCTTGTATTCCGCTAAATCCACCAGGCGAAATACCCGCTCTACCGTTCGCGGCGGGAAACCTTCGGCGATCAGTTCGGAGGGGGATTTATCCCGTTCGATGTAACCCTGTAAAATCACGTCAAGAATGTCATATTCCGGCAGTGAATCGCTGTCTTTCTGATTGGTCCGCAGTTCGGCGGTGGGGATACGATCAATGGTGCTTTGCGGAATGCGCTGTTTTTGTGCGACGCGATTGACATAATCGCTGAGTTGATAGACCAGCGTTTTGGGGACATCTTTAATCACAGCAAAGCCCCCGGCCGTATCTCCGTACAGCGTACAATAACCGACGGCGGTTTCACTTTTATTGCCGGTGGTCAGAACCATGCATCCAAACTGATTGGACAGCGACATCATCAGGCAGCCGCGAATACGGGCCTGCAGATTTTCGTAGGCAAGACCTTTTTCGTTCCAGCCCGGCACCGCGGAAAGCACGCCGCTGAATTCTTTCAGGATGCTTTCAATGGGCAGGCTGTGAAATTGAATCCCGAGATTTTCAGCCAGCTTGCGGGCGTCGTCCTGCGTATCAGTGCTGTTGAATCGTGACGGCATGGTGATGCCCAGCACATTGTCCGGCCCCAGTGCATCAGCGGCAATGGCTGCGGTCAGGGCCGAGTCGATGCCGCCGCTGAGACCGATCATGACCTTGCTGAATCCGTTTTTGCGGACATAATCCCGCGTGCCCAGTACCAGGGCCTGATAGACTTCGGCGACGGGTTCCAGTTCCTCTTTTGCTGGCGCTGATTCAGTTGATTTGGATAAACAGACAATTGCGGACTGATTCTGCATCGTGATATCGGCATAGACAATATCATTTTGAAATGCCTTGCCGGAGGCGATGATCGTGCCGGAGTGGTCAGCAACCAGACTTCGCCCGTCAAATACCAGTTCATCCTGACCGCCGATCAGATTACAATACAGGACCGGTTTTCGAAAATGGGCGGCGCATTGTCCAATGATGGCCTGACGCTGGGGCGATTTGCCCGAATGAAACGGCGATGCGGAGATATTGATAATGGCATCAAACCGACACTCCTTGAGGAACCGTGTCAGCCAGTCGAGGTTCCAGATATCCTCACAGATAGTCAACGCCAGGCGTACGCCGTTGAGCTCAAAAACAATCGGTTCATATCCTGGAGTAAAATAGCGTTTCTCGTCAAATACGCCGTAATTGGGCAAAAGCATTTTGCGGTAAACCGCTGCAATCCTGCCGCCCTGAATTACAGCCAGCGAATTATAAACATTTTTGCCCTGCTGTTCGGCAAATCCCGCCATCAGAACCGGACCTTCCCAGCCGTCGGCCAGTTGGTCCAGGGCCCTCCGGGTATCCTCCAGAAACCGCGGACGCAGAAGCAAGTCTTCCGGCGGATAGCCGCACAGACACATCTCGGGAAAAACGACGATATCGGCAACTTCGGTCAGGGCTGCGGCAGCGTTACTGCGAATCATAGCGGCATTGCCGGTCAGATCGCCCACTGCAACATTACACTGTACCAGCGCTATCCGTATCGCCATGTTTTTTTAATCCTTTAAGTCTAACTGTTTTTCTGATACCAGTTTAAAATCGCGTCAGCCGCCATGCGACCGCTGTCAATCGCCCGGACCACCAGAGATGCGCCGGACACGGTATCGCCCGCCGCAAAAACCGAAGGAACGCTGGTTTGATATTGATTCACCATGATATTCCCTCGGGCATCCAGGTCAAGATTCAGGTCTTTGATGAGCTGGTTATGTTCTACATGAACAAATCCCATGGCCAGCAGAACCAATTCCGCTTTAATCACGAATTCCGAATCGGGGATTTCGTCCATCACCCAGCGTCCATTGTCCTGCTTCCACTCGACTCTGCAGGCATGAACTTCCTTCAGGCCGGAGGCATCGCCGACAAACTGCTTGCTGGCAATACTCCACATCCGATTGCAGCCTTCCTCATGCGAAGATGACGTGCGCATTTGACGGGGCCACATCGGCCATGGCGTATCCGCTGGTCGGCTTTCCGGCGGCTGGGGCAGAATTTCAATCTGGGTAATTGACGCGGCACCCTGACGGCGTGATGTTCCCACGCAGTCGCTGCCGGTATCACCACCGCCAATAACCAGAACATTTTTGCCGGCTGCACTAATTCGACTCGACAGATTGAACGGCTCACTGGAATTCAGCTTATTCTGCTGAGTCAGGAACTCCATGGCATAGTAAATGCCCGACAGATCACGGCCCGGGATCGGTAAATCACGCGGTTTGCCCGCCCCCATGGTAATGCAGATATAATCGAACATTTTCTGCAGATAATGGGCAGAAATGTCTTTGCCGGCGTCTACGCCGGTGTGGAATTTGACTCCTTCAGCCTTCATCTGTTCCAGCCGACGGTCGATGACCCATTTTTCCAGCTTGAAATCCGGTATTCCATACCGCAGAAGACCGCCGGTTTTTTCGTCTTTTTCGAAGACTGAAACATCAAATCCCGCCCGAACAAGCTGCTGAGCAGCAGACAGCCCCGCAGGGCCGGAGCCGATAACGGCAGCAGTCTTGCCATTTTTATCCGGAGCCGGCAGGGGTTTGATCCAGCCTTCGGCAAAACCACGCTCCACAATCTGATATTCGATGTGCCGAATGGTTACCGGTTTATCGTTAATGGACAGCGTGCAGGCAGTTTCACAGGGTGCCGGACACACTCGGCCGGTGATTTCAGGCAGATTGTTCGTTGCATGCAGCACATCACAGGCCTGCTGCCAGCGTCCCTGATACACCAGGTCGTTAAATTCCGGGATGTTGTTGCGAACCGGGCAGCCTGTGCCATGACAGAATGGAATACCGCAGTCGATGCAGCGAGCCGCCTGTTTTCTTAATTCATCGGGTGTCAGGGGAATCTCGATTTCCCTGTAATCCTTAATCCTGCAGTCCACCGGACGATAGCCGGTCGATTGCCGTGAAAATTCGATAAATCCCTTTGCTTTAGCCATGGAATACCTCCTCAGTTGCCGGTGTCTGTTCCGCGGCCCTGCGTTCCTGTTCACGCATCCGTTCCAGGGCCTTGCGGTAATCCGTCGGTATTACTTTCACAAAACGACCCACCATATCGGGCCACGCATTGAGAATCCGCTTCGCCCGGCTGCTGCGAGTTAGTTTTTCATGCTTTACGATATGCTGATGCAGGATATCCTTGTCCTCCTGCCGCCAGACGTTTTCCAAATCGACCATATCCAGGTTGCACAGGGTATCAAATAACTGCATCTCATCAAGAACATAAGCAATGCCGCCGCTCATGCCCGCAGCAAAATTACAGCCGGTTTTGCCCAGTACGATTACCAGGCCGCCGGTCATGTACTCACAACCGTGATCCCCGACGCCTTCGACCACCGCGATGGCACCGCTGTTGCGAACGCAGAATCGTTCGCCGGCCATCCCATTGATATAAACCTCGCCGCTTGTGGCGCCATACAGCAGGGTATTGCCGACGATGATATTTTCATGAGCCATGAAGGGCGAATCCGGCGGGGTTTCGACAATAATTTTGCCGCCGGATAATCCTTTGCCCAGATAATCATTGCTTTCACCTACAAGATGGAGCGTAATTCCGTGAGCCAGAAAGGCGCCAAAGCTCTGCCCGGCCGAGCCGTGAAAAGTAATATCAATCGTATCTTCGGGTAATCCGTTGAGGCCGTATTTCAGGGCAATGTTATTGCTCAGAATGGCTCCAACGGTACGATTGACATTACGAATTGGCATATCCAGCGAGACTTTCTGGCCTTTTTCGATGGCGGATTTGCATTTTTCGATAATCTGCCAGTCCAGATGGTCTTCAAGCCGATAAGACTGAGGACGACTGAGCCGAATGCACTTGGAGCCTTTGTGTTCCGGCACATGGAATAGTCTCGAGAAATCCAGCCCCTGGGCCTTGTAATGTTCAACCGCTTTTTTCGCACACAATCGATCTGCCTGGCCGATCATGTCCTCGACTTTGCGGAAGCCCAGTTGGGCCATAATCTGCCGCGCTTCCTCGGCAATAAACGTCAGATAGCGAATGATGTATTCGGGTTTGCCGCGGAATCGGCTGCGCAATTCGGGGTCCTGAGTCGCAATCCCATACGTACAGGCACCGTCATGACAGCGCCGAAGCAGGGTACATCCCATCGTAACCAGTGCACAGGTACCGAATCCGAACCGCTCGGCTCCCAGTAAGGCGCCGATGACAATGTCCCGGCCGGTACGAAGCTGGCCGTCCACCTGTACGCGTATCCGGTCTCGCAGTCCGTTCAGGACCAGCACCTGCTGTGTTTCAGCCAGGCCGATTTCCCACGGGCAGCCGGCATGCTTAATCGAAGATAATGGACTGGCGCCTGTTCCTCCGTCATGCCCGCTGATCAAGACCTCATCGGCATTGCCTTTGCAGACACCGGCAGCAACGGTTCCGACACCTACTTCCGACACCAGTTTAACAGAGACTTTGGCCGAAGGATTGCTGCACTTGAGATCATAAATCAACTGAGCCAGGTCTTCAATCGAGTAAATGTCGTGATGCGGCGGAGGCGAAATCAGCGTTACGCCCGGCGTCGAAAAACGAAGCTGCGCAATTTCATCGGTCACTTTATGGCCGGGAAGCTGGCCGCCTTCGCCCGGTTTTGCGCCCTGGGCCATTTTAATCTGCAGCTCTTTGGCATGGGCCAGATAATTGATCGTTACACCAAACCGGCCGCTGGCCACCTGTTTGATGGCGCTGTTTAATGAGTCGCCGTTGGGCAGCGGCTTATAGCGTTCGGGATCCTCTCCGCCTTCTCCGGTATTGTTCATGGCACCGATGCGGTTCATCGCAATGGCCATGCATTCATGGGCCTCTTTGCTGATGGAACCGTGACTCATGGCCCCGGTACAAAACCGCTTGACAATTTCGGATGCCGGCTCCACTTCTTCCAAAGGCACGGGGCTGCCTGGTACAAATTCAAATAATCCCCGCAGTGTACAAAGCATTTTATCCTGCTCATTGATCGCTTTGGCAAATTCCTGATAAGCCTTCGGATCATTATTGATGACTGCGTGCTGCAGGCTGGCAACAGTAGTCGGGGTCCACAGGTGACGCTCCCCGTCACAGCGGAAATGATATTCTCCGCCGTATTCCATTTCAAGTTCGCCGGGCTTGCGATTGCGATAGGCTTCCCGGTGCCGTCGAACCGCATCTGCGGCAATCTGGCGAAGTCCGATCCCTGCAATGCGGGAGCTGGTTCCAGCAAAATACTTATCGACAAATTCCTTGTTTAACCCGACTGCCTCAAACAACTGGGCATTAAAATAACTGCGAAGCGTCGATATGCCCATCTTGCTCATGACTTTGAGAATGCCTTTTTTGATGGCGGCGATGAAGTTGTCGGCACATTGACCTAAATCCGTCTTGGCAGATAAATCGCCCTGCCGCTGCAATTCCTGCAGCATTTCAAATACCAGGTAGGGATTTACGGCATTGGCGCCGAATCCGCAAAGCAGGCAGAAATGCATGACTTCGCGAGCTTCACCGGTTTCCACAATCAGACCCGCTTCCCCTCTTAGGCCTTTTCCAATCAGGCCGTGATGGACCGCAGCAACGGCCAGCAAGGCAGGAATCGGCGCCTTGTCAGCATCACTGCCTTTATCGCTGATGACCAGTAAAGATGCACCATTTTCGATTTCCCGCTGTGCGGCGGCAACCAGTTTATCCAGCGAACGCTCCAGGTTAACGCCGGGGTCATTGGAATGAGCATCAAAGAAGGCTGAGAGCGTTGCCACTTTGAAGTCTTCGCGTTTAACATTACGAAGACGAATCATATCTTCATTTGTCAGGAGCGGATGAGGCAGTTTCAACTGACGGCAATGTTGTGGAGTCTCATCCAGAACATTCCGTTTTTTGCCGGTAAAGCTCATCAGACTCATCACCAATCCTTCTCGCAGGGGATCAATCGGAGGATTGGTAACCTGAGCAAACAACTGCTTGAAATAATCATATAACAGGCGAGGCCTGTCGCTTAATACGGCAAGCGCGGCATCGTTGCCCATGGAGCCTACCGGTTCCTGGCCGTTTTGAGCCATCGGGGCAATAACCATCCGCATTTCTTCACGGGTGTACCCAAAGAGCCGCAACCGTGTATACAATGTATCGATATCGGTAATTGCCGCTTTGGGTGTATCAAAAAGACCCCGCAATTCGATGCGGTTTTCTTCCAGCCACCGACGGTATGGTTTCTGACGAGCGATATTACTTTTGATTTCCTGGTCCGTGATAATTCGGCCTTCCTGAGTGTCGACCAGGAACATCTTGCCGGGCTGAAGACGCCCTTTCTGGCGTACCTGGTCCGGCGGAAATTCGATGACACCGGCTTCACTGGCCAGTACCGCAAGGCCATCGGTAGTGACCAGGTATCGACTGGGACGCAGGCCGTTTCGGTCCAGAGTCCCGCCCAGAAAGCGACCATCGGTAAAAACCATTGCTGCGGGTCCGTCCCACGGTTCCATAATAGAGGAATGATATTCATAAAACGCCCGTTTATCGGTGCTGATGTGATATCGGGCACCGAAGGCCTCTGGAATCATCATCATCATGGAATGCGGCATACTCCTGCCGGCACGGACTAAAAGCTCCAGCATTTCATCAAAATTGGCCGAGTCGCTGGCGCCGGGAGTCAGCACAGGAATCAAATCGGACAAGTCTTCTCCAAGAACCGGGGCTTCCAGGCTCTGTTCCCGCATCCGCATGCAGTTCCGGTTGCCGCTGAGGGTGTTAATCTCACCATTATGCGCAATGCAGCGGAATGGGTGGGCCAGCTTCCAGTTCGGAAATGTGTTGGTGCTGTAGCGCTGATGAACGATTGCTAAAGCAGAGGTCATTCGCTCGTCCGACAAATCGGGATAGTATGCGAATAACTGCCATGCCATGAACATGCCTTTATAGCAGATTGTTCGGCAGGAAAGAGTGCTCACATAGAAGTCCTCACCCTGCTTGCCGAGAGCGGCAACCTGCTTTTCCGCCCGTTTGCGAGCCAGGAACAGACGACGTTCCAATTCCTCATCGCGATAAGCCATGCCATCAACAAATAATTGCTTGATATTGGGTTCCGCCTGCAATGCGATCGGCCCAAGGCAGTCGTTCTTACAGGGTACATCACGCCAGCCAAGCACCTTCATGCCGTAATGATCAATGGCACGTTCAAGAATAGCATCGCATTTGGCACGAAGCTGCGGGTCTTTGGAACCAAAGACCATCCCTGCGCCGTAGGTGCCGGGATGAGATAATCCAATCCCCTGGGATTTGCAGACATCCACGAAAAATTCATGCGGAATCTGAAACAGGATGCCTGCTCCGTCGCCAGTAACATCATCCGCACTGGCTGCCCCGCGATGATGCAGATTCAGGAGGACTTGCTTGCTGTGTTCAAGGATGGCATGATCCTTATGTCCATTAATATTCACCACGGCGCCGATACCACAGGCGTCGTGTTCGTATCGTGACTCGTATAAACCCTGATTTTCTGGTATCGAATGCATTCTCGGTAGTCTCGTTATTTCTATTTGTTTTTAGAGGTCACAAAATTCGGGATAGTTTAGCGAAATCCCGCTTTGCTGTCAAGATTCAATCGTTGCGAGAAATGAAGATTTTGCAAGTAAATCTCGTGTTTATGTCAAAAAAAGCCCTGCCGGTCAGATGCATCTGCCAGCAGGGCAATTCTTCGAATTGTTGTATTGCTATGTCGCCTACTTGTTATCTCACATAAAGCATCTGAGCGTACGTCGGCAGAGGCCAGATTTCTGCATCAACCAGGGCCTCCAGTTCGTCGGATGCCGCACGAACTTCAACCATGGCTGGGACGACTTTATCTTTAAAGGCGTCGGCCTTTTTTTCGACATTGGAAATCGCCTTTGCCTTGGCGATGGACTCGGCCAAATTCTCCAGTCCATCATTGAGACGGTCAATCAAATCGGTCATTTTCGTCAGCAATTTCTTTTGCGTGGTACAGGATCCGCCGGCATCGGAGATCGTATTAAGGCTGTCTGCAACCAAGCCGGCATATTCCATAACCGCCGGCAGAATCTGGCGACGGCCGATATTCAGCATGGCACCCGCTTCAATATTGAGCGTCTTGGCATAGTTTTCGAGCAGAATTTCCTCACGTGCATGCAGTTCAACCTTACTGAGCACATTATGCCTGCCGAACAGTTTGACATGTTCGGGTTGTGCAATGGTCTTGATCGAATCGACACAGTTGCGGATATTGGGCAGGCCTCTTTTTTCCGCTTCGGCGACCCAATCTTCAGAATAATTATCACCATTGAAAACGATGCGAGAATGCTCTTTGACGATTTTCTGAAGCAGTTTCTGGACATCGGCATTGATGTTTTTGCTCTTTTCAAGCTGATCGGCCATTTCACACAACACATCGGCAACGATTGTATTCAGGACAAACATCGGGCCGGCGGTGGATTGCGATGATCCAACCATACGGAATTCAAACTTATTACCGGTAAAGGCAAACGGGCTGGTGCGATTGCGGTCCGTGGTGTCTTTGGGCAGAGGAGGCAGCGTGGTTACACCGACTTTCATGTCGCTGCCCTGCTTGCTGCTTTTGGCTTTGCCGCTGGCAAGCTGCTCGAAAATATCAGTGAGCTGGTCGCCAAGGAAAATCGAGACAATCGCCGGAGGAGCCTCGTTGGCGCCAAGACGATGGTCATTGCCCGGAGTCGCCACGGCCGCCCGCAGCATGGTTGAATATTTATCCACGCCGCGAATCACGGCACACAGGAAGACCAGGAATACCATATTGTCATGAGGCGTATTGCCCGGCTCCAGAAGATTGACCCCGGTGTCGGTACAGACGCTCCAGTTGTTATGCTTGCCCGACCCATTGACGCCTGCAAAGGGCTTTTCGTGCAGGAGGCAGACAAAGCCGTGCCGCAGGGCCACTTTCTGCATGACATCCATTGTTAACTGATTGTGGTCGGTGGCAACATTGACCGTTGAAAAAATCGGGGCCAGCTCATACTGGGCCGGAGCCACTTCGTTATGCTGTGTCTTGGCAGACACCCCGAGCTTCCACAGTTCATTATTGACTTCGTTCATATAGGTGGCAACACGCTCGTTCAGTGAACCGAAATAATGGTCTTCCATTTCCTGGCCACGGGGCGAAGGGGCGCCAAACAGTGTACGGCCGGCCAGCAGGAGATCCAGTCTTTTTTCGAAGAACTTGCGATCCACCAGGAAGTATTCCTGCTCAGGGCCGAGGGTGGCTATGACTGATTTGACTTCCGTATTTCCAAGCACTTTCAGAACACGAACCGCCTGCTTGCTCAAGGCCTCCATCGAACGCAGCAGCGGGGTCTTCTTGTCCAGGACCATGCCGGTGTAGCTGCAAAAGGCACAGGGAATATACAGTGTGATATTTTTACCGATTTCACGGATAAAGGCCGGCGAGGTAATATCCCAGGCGGTATAGCCGCGAGCTTCAAAGGTGGCACGAAGTCCGCCCGACGGGAAAGAGGACGCATCCGGCTCACCCTTAATCAGTTCTTTGCCGCCGAATTCCAGGATTGTCCGGCCGTCGGCAGTGGGATTGATAAACGCATCATGTTTTTCAGCCGTCAGGCCTGTCATTGGCTGAAACCAGTGGCAATAATGCGTAGCACCCTTTTCAATGGCCCAGTCCTTCATCGCATTGGCAATCACATCGGCAACCGCAGGGGTCATTTCCTGGTTTCCCTTGCGAGCCTGGACAAAGGCTTTGTAGATATTCTTGGGAAGCCGCTCACGCATCACGGCATCATTAAATACATTTGACCCAAAAATATCTTTGGTACATTTTGGCGTCTCCATTACAATTTCTCCGCTAATAAAGTCTTTATTCATTTTTTGCCATACTGAATTTACACAGGGTAAATCCTATAGCAGACACCCGATAATTACAATCTATTTCATCCCTTTACAAATGAACTTATTGCTGTCCGATTCATCTGTCTGATTTTTACAAGGGCCGACCCCGGAGAAACCGGAAGTCGGCCTGCATGAAGAACACCAAAAACGCTGTAACCAGTCGCTGATACAATCCCCCGATCTAAGACGCATTTGACATGACCCTGCCGCACATCCGGGGCATTCAAACATCTTAGCAGACTGCTGGTGGTTTTAGGCATTCTTCAGCATTATCAAAAAGCTCTGTTTATATTCTGTGCACGTGGCGTGCCAAAAAGAAAAAGCCGCCAATATTTTCATAACTCATTATAAAATATAATTTTATAATCTATTTGGCAACCATGGCTATTTCTGGTAAATATACATTTATGTATTTATTTATATTAATGATTACAATATTGTAATTATTATCTTTCCAGTATCCATGGATTTTGGAATTTGACTGTCTGGTTTGGATGTCGTAGTCGGTAAACTTGTCCCATGGTAACGCTTTTAGCAGGCCGGCCCCTGACTATTTCAAGACCTCCATTGCATCCCGAGTATGATTGCATTGATTTGCTGCAAAGAAAGCAGCTGCTCAAAAAAATGCCTGGAGTTACATATTTGTAACCCCAGGCTGTTTCCGACTGAAATTATACTGTTAAGGATTTGCTTTAGCCTATTGCCTTGCCTCCCCGTTCTCCAGTTCGAATGCGAATACAATCCACCAAATCCATGACAAATATTTTACCATCACCAATCTGGCCGGTTCGTGCCGAACCAATAATGGTATCCACTGTTTTTTCGACGAAATCTTCATTCACAGCGATTTCGAGGCGTATTTTTTTCAGCAGATTGACTTCAAATTTAACGCCGCGATAGCTTTCCTCATAGCCCATCTGTGCCCCGCAGCCCAGTGAGTTTGTGACCGACATTTTTCCCACCTCGGCTTTGGCCAGAGCTTGTTTGACTTCTTCCAGTTTATGAGGTTGTATATATGCAATAATCAGTTTCATAATCATTCTCCAATTCAATTTACATGGTGCTGAACACTTGGAATCCGCTATATGCTTCCATTCCGTGTTCGCCAATGTCCAGACCTCGAAGTTCTTCTTCCCGGCTAACTCGAAGCCCGACGGTAAGATCAATCACTTTAAATATAATTCCCATCATGATGACCACAAAGGCAATGGTTCCGAAACTGCCAACCATTTGAATACCTAATTGCGTCGGATTGCCGCTATAGATAAATCCATCATTGGCCAAACCCAGCGAGCTTTTGCCGAATATGCCGATACAGATTGTACCGAATATGCCGCACATACCATGAACCGGTACAGCACCCACCGGATCGTCAATATGCAGTTTATCCAGCAATTCAACTCCAAAAACTACGATGATTCCTGCAATCATTCCAATCACCATCGCTGCCCAGGGATCGACATACGCACAGGGAGCGGTTACTGCGACTAAGCCGGCTAAAGCACCGTTCATGGCCATGGATAAATCCGGCTTTCCAAAACGGTACCATACAGCAGCCATCGCTGTGATGCCGCCTAATGCTGCAGCCATATTCGTATTAATCGAAATACGCGAAATAAGGTCGCCATTGCCGACAGAAAGGGTTGAGCCGGGATTAAAACCAAACCAGCCAAACCACAGGATGAATACGCCCAGTGAGGCCAGCGGGATGTTATGGCCAGCCAGCACGCGGGGTTTACCATCTATGCCATATTTGCCGAGACGGGGTTTGAGCATAACTGTTCCAACCAGAGCGGCGATGCCGCCTACGGTATGCACAACCGTCGAGCCGGCAAAATCAGCAAATCCCATTTTGCTCAACCAGCCTCCGCCCCATACCCAATGTCCTACAATCGGATAAACCAAAGCAGAAATAAGGAATGAGTAGCTTAAATAGGCGACAAATTTCATTCGTTCGGCCATGCCGCCGGCTACGATAGTTGCTGCTGCGCCGCAAAATGCCGCCTGGAAAAGCCAGAATGCATATAATGGAAGTCCATTCACAGTGGAATCCAGACCGCTCAGGCAGAAGCCCTTAATTCCCATAAAGCCATTGCCATCTCCAAACATAAATCCATAGCCCACCAGGAAAAAGCCCAGTGAAGCCATACAGAAATCTAAAAAGTTTTTCGTCAAAATATTACAGGCATTTTTGGCCCTGATAAATCCGGTTTCGACCATGCCAAAACCGGCCTGCATAAAGAATACCAGGAATGCCGCAATCAAGACCCATACGGTATCTAATCCCTGCTTGAGTTGGGCAACATCAATACCTGCATTGTCTTGTGCCGAGGCAAGGCCGGGTAATGCCAACAATATTGAAAGGCACAAGCCTGCCAACCATCTGCTACATTTTGCTGTTTTCATTCTTTTTTGACTCCAACAATTTGAATTGTATTTGCTGTTCACGCGATTGATTGATCTATATTACAAAATCCATACCAAAACAAAAATAACGATAAAAATACATGTATCTCATTTTAATGAAATGACTTAAGGTTATTCCTAAGAATTGCATAAAACTACATTTATGTAACTCTGAGATAAATTGGTTACATATTTGTATCGAGCCGCTGGTGATTATTGAATCACCAGCAATACAATGCCGGCGGTATCCTGGATTTCAGAATACCGCCGGCTTTGGAAGAGGTTGTGTTATGCCAATTAGCCTATCGCTGGAGAGCCTCGCTCACCCGTTCGAATCCGGATGCAGTCTTCCAGTCCAACAACAAAGATTTTTCCATCGCCAATCTGGCCGGTACGCGCTGCCGAGATAATGGTATTAATGGTTTTTTCCACAAAACTTTCATTGACGGCAATTTCAAGACGCACTTTTTTGAGCAGATTCACCTCAAATTTCACGCCGCGGTAGCTTTCTTCGTACCCCATCTGAGCCCCGCAGCCCAGTGAGTTTGTGACCGACATTTTCCCCACCTCGGCTTTGGCCAGGGCGGCTTTGACTTCTTCCAGTTTATGCGGTTGTATATATGCTATTATCAGTTTCATGTTTATTCTCCAATAGGATGTTAACTGAAAATTTGAAATCCACTATAGGCTTCCATACCATGTTCGCCGATATCCAGGCCTTTACGTTCTTCTTCCAGATTGACGCGAAGTCCAACGGTTTTCTTCAGGAGAATAAACATCACCAGCCCCAGGCCGAACGCCCAGGCAAACGCAGTTCCGGCACCCAGCAATTGAATTCCCAGCTGTTTGAATCCCCCGCCATAAAATAATCCGCCGTCCATGGCAAATAATCCATAGGATATCGTGCCCCACAATCCATTGACGCCATGCACACTGACTGCGCCCACCGGGTCATCTATTTTCAGCACGTAATCAAAGAACAGCACACTCAGTACAACCAGGATGCCGCCGACAGAGCCGATAACAATTGCACCCATCGGGGAAACGCCATCACAGGGAGCCGTGATTGCAACCAGGCCGGCCAGTGCTCCATTCAAGGTCATGGAAATATCCGGTTTTTTGATGATAATCCATGAGGTGATCAATGCCATGACTGCTCCTGCGGCCGCAGCCAGATTAGTGGTTACCGCAATGTAACCGATGGAACCGTTGCCGACGGTGGTGCTGCCGGGATTAAACCCGAACCATCCGAACCACAGGATAAATACACCCAGTGCCGCCAGGGGCAGATTGTGCCCCAGGATCGCTTTGGGTTTGCCATCCGGGCCATATTTGCCGATACGCGGTCCAAGGATAAGGGCCCCGGCCAGGGCCAGCCATCCACCGATAGAATGTACTACAGTCGAGCCTGCAAAATCATGAAAGCCCATATTGGCCAGCCAGCTGTTGTTATCCGTCAGCAGCAGGTTGCCCCATGCCCAGGAACCAAAGATGGGGTAAATCACTAGTGATATCACCGCGCTGTAAATCAGATAGGAAATAAATTTGGTTCGTTCGGCCATTGCACCGGAAACAATCGTGGCGGCGGTTGCAGCAAAGACCGTTTGAAATATCAGGAACGTCCAGTTCCAGTCCGCTCCCGGCTCAGTACCGCTGAGTCCAAACAGAGTTGTACCGAAAACACCGTTGGATACCCCAAACATTAAACCAAAACCAACAACAAAATAAACCAGGCTGCCGACAGAAAAATCCATCAGATTTTTCATCAAAATATTGACAGAGTTCTTGGCGCGGGTAAATCCGGTTTCCACCATGGCGAAACCAGCCTGCATGAAAAACACCAGAAATGCAGCTATACAGGTCCAGACAATATTCAGATTGGTTTGCAATTCGGTTTTTGCCTCCGCCACCGGGTCTACGGGAGCTGGAGCGGCCTCATCTGCCAGCGCCGCCCCCGCCCAAAGCATGAACAGCAAAATATTCACTAAAAGCAAACCTTTGTTTATTTTTAAATGGTGTCGCATATTGAATACCTTTCTATTTGAATTTATATGATTAGAAGCTGGTCGACAGGGTTATGCCTGTAAAGACATAGTCACTGTCATTGTTACCGCTGTAGGTTGCATACGTATCCGCTGCACGTACATCGCTATCCAGCAGCGTGACATAATTAATACTTGGTGTCAGTGTCCAGCCCAACACGGGAATCGGGAAACCAACCGACAGTGTCAAATCCTGCATTCCGCTTTCCGACAGGCCGCCCCAGTAAAATTTATTGTAGCCTTCGCTGGCCCAGCCCAGACTGGCCGATGCAGTCATTCCAACCGGCATATCCGGAGACAATTCCGCGATTTTTTCAATCGCATGGCTGACACTGAATGCAACATAGGTTCCATCGCCTTCATCAATGTCGCGATACATGGTCAGTGTCGGACTCAGCGGCATGTCCAGGCCCAGGCCGGCATAAACTTCCACGGTGTCGCTGTCATCGGTTACACTCGGAAAGTAATAATAAATTGCACCCATCGAATACTTCAGAATATCAAATCCTGGAATCTTGTCGGCATATCCGATTGTCCAGTCGTATTCCGTAAATTCCCAGTCATTGTCATGATAATCCGTCATATCGACGTTGCCCCACAGCGATGCAGACCAATTCCCGTAAGTCAGTCCCACTGAAGGCTGCATGACGTAGTCATCATTGAGCAGCTGGCCGCGCCAGATATACTTGCTCATGAATGCCGCGGATACTCCAACGCCCAGTGCGGGTTCGTCGGAGACGGTTGGCACAGAGGTTTCTTCCGCGCAGGTCGCCATACTTAATACACACACCATTGCACATACCATTGCTTTTGCTGTTCTTGTCTTACTCATTGCAATCTCCATAATCATCGTTTTCTGTTTTGTTTTACACACAAGGTTGTGAAGCTCAGGCCTGTTGCACCTCACTCCGGGTCTATAAGCAACAGGTGTGCCAACATTTGACGGATGGTTTTGGCAATGTTGTATGTGTTTTCAGGACAGCAACTTATGAATATCCTGGGAATTGATATGAGCATGCAAAGCAAGGATGAAGGAATCGTCCAAATAAAAAAAGACATACATATTTGTATGCCCTTTTTTGCAATGTTACATTTTTGTATTTATGACCTTGCTACTTACGCAGGATGTTATACTTTTTAATTTTATACCCAAGAATACGTTCAGTCACCCCCAGTTCCTGTGCGGCATCCCGCTGGCAGCCTCCAGTTTTTTTGAGGGCATCCACAATCAATTCTTTCTCCAGCGATTCCACCCGATCCAGGAGAGACAGATTATCGAGCTGGTATGTTTTCTGCACCATCTGCAGCGACGGCGGAAGATGGTCGGAGCGAATGACATCGCTGTCACAGACCAATACCGCCCTTTCGATGCAGTTTTCCAACTCTCGCACATTGCCGGGCCAGTGGTAGCTAGTCAGCATTTCGATGGCAGGCGTTGAAATCCGATTGATCCTTTTGTTGTTTTCCCTGGCGTAACGGTCAAGAAAAAAATCGGCCATCAGCATAATGTCGTCTTTGCGATCACGCAGCGGCGGGATAAAAATCGGAAATACGTTGATTCGGTAATACAAGTCTTCCCTGAAGAGCTTTTCTTTAATGCTTTCTTCGAGATTTTTATTCGTCGCAACAATAATCCGGACATTGGACTTAATGGTTTCTGTGCCGCCAACGCGTTCAAATTCCTTGAACTGGATGACCCGCAGAAGCTTGACCTGGAGGTTGAGCGAAAAATCCCCGATTTCGTCCAGAAAAATAGTCCCTCCATTGGCCAGTTCAAATCGTCCCGGTTTCCGTTCCGTCGCCCCGGTAAATGCCCCCTTTTCATGCCCAAACAATTCACTTTCCAGCAACGTATCCGGCAGTGCAGTGCAATTGACTTTGACAAACGGCTTGTCGGAACGATGGCTGTTATAATGGATGGCGTGAGCCACAAGGTCCTTGCCGGTTCCGCTCTCTCCACGAATCAGGACTGTGGCGCTGCTGTCGGCTACCTGTAAAATCAGCCGATATACCTCCTGAATGGCATTGCTGGTGCCGACCATATTCTGGACCTTGAATTTGGTCTTTAATTCCCGCAAGAGCCGTTCATTTTCACTGAGCAATTCTTTTTTGTTGGATTCAATCGTTTTGTTCAGTTTGACGGCCTGAGCAATCAGGGTGGCAATGACTTCCAGCAATCGCACATGGGAATCGAAATCTTCCCCAGTCTTGACTTTCTTGTCAACGCTGATGGCGCCGATGGTAATCCCTTCCAGCTTGATCGGAACGCAAATAAAGCATATCTTTTGTCCCTTGGGAATCTTGCGCTGGCCGGTTTTGGCCAGAAAACGGGGGTCCAGACGGATATCCGGTACAACCACTTCCTTGCCCGTCTGCACTACCAGGCCGGTAATTCCCTCTCCGACACGATAAGTGACATTTTTTCTGGATTCCTCATCGATGCCATGGGCCACTTTAATATCGATCATTTCACTAAGCGGATCCAGCAGCGTAATCAGTCCGCGTTCAAGTTTCAAAAAGGAATCCATGGATTTCAAAATGGACTCCAGAGTTGCTTCCAGATTTAGTGACTCCGCAAATGCCTTGGCCACATCCGCCAGCAAATCGACTTCCCGTTCAAGCTTGTTCGCCATCTATTTAACCTCAAAACATGCCACTATGGATTTATTGATGATGTTAACAAAATTGTAGCATATCTTTATCAATTTACAATTTTGTATTTAGTTTATTTTTTAAATATCTCACAGATATACAGATGTACCATGTCTATATATGGAACATACAAGAAATAAGCTCAAAAGCTGTCGTTGAATCGCGTGAAAAATAATATTTCTTGGCGACAGTCCCGATAAAAACCTTGTTACCGCTTTCTGGAGGCTTTTGCCTTCGTCTGGTGCGTGTAATGTGCGGATGTCATTTGCAAAAAAACCAAAGATTTGTTATAATCAGCCTTGTATTAAACGTACAATCTTCTGGGGGTATGGAAGTATTGTTCAGGCCTGTGACAGCGGTTGTCTGGCTTCGGAATTTATCGCTTAACTTTGGGGGTGTATGATGAACCAATCGAATTATGAAGATAAATTGACAGAATTGCTGAATGCCGCGGGAGACATTCCTGTTCCTCAGCGGGAAAAAATCATGTTTCTGGCCCGCCGCAGCACCGAGGGATACAAAATGCTTCAGGACAAGATCAGCACCCTGCAAAATTCACTGGATTATCTTCGTGTGGGTGTGAAATACCTGATTTTTGATCTGGAAGCGACACGTCGTGAAAATACAGAGCTCCGCAAACAGGTGGAGCAATTGCGTGGACCGGGCAATTCGCATACCGAGCCGGACAACAATCCGAACTTCGAATAATGGTCCGGCAGTCTCTTGTTTAACTCATTTTATCAATAACTGTTCTGTTGGAGATTAAAATGAAAAAAATGATGCTTATGTTCCTTGCCTTAACCCTGATATCGTCAGCTTTTGCGATTACCCATGTCAGTATGGAAGAATTGACCAATCAGGGAGTCACAACGCAGGATGATTTTAGTCTGCCCGGAACAGGATACGACAGCAGTGATATGCTGTTTGAGGCATCCATTTCCTTTGTCGCCGTGCCGGAACCGTGCACGTTATTGTTGTGCGGCGGCGGTGCAGCCTTTTTATTTGGCATTGTTCGAAAGAAATAAACTCTCTGGCACCTTTTCAGCTCAGTTGATTGACAAAGGCCTGCAGATTTCTGCGGGCCTTTTTTTTATTGGCACATCCAAATTATTGACAAAAATGTTTGATGAAATGCGACATTGATGGTATTATATTGCCATAATAAGACCAGAGCAATGATATAAGGATCTAGGCCATGGAACAACGCATTCAACAAGCGGTCGACCTATTTGAGGAAGGTTATTCCTGTTCACAGGCTATTTTAGCCGCTTATGCGGGCACATTTAATTTAGACAGAAATACCGCACTGAGAATTGCCTCCGGTCTGGGCGGCGGTGTTGGTCGAAACGGTGATATGTGCGGCGCTGTAACGGGGGCGGTACTTGTCCTGGGATTACAGTTCGGAACCACAGACCCTAAAGATAAAACTGCCAAGTTTGAGACCTATAAAAAGGTCCGGATGTTTACAGAGGAATTCAAGCACCGGGCCGGCTCGGTCGTTTGTCGGGAATTGCTTGGATTTGATTTTAACACACCAGAAGGACTCATACGGGTCAACCAGCCAGGCGCCTTTGAACATTGCCCGGAATTTGTACGGATTGCTGCCGAGATTTTAGAGTCCATGCTGGATAAATAACTTTTGAAGACAAATTATCTGTGAAGGGAGTCCCATGAAATCGTTCATATCAATTCTTTTGTTTGCTGGAACAGTCGGCACCATGTACGCAGCACATGATATGCAGCTGCTTGATTTCAGCAAAACGGAAATTTCAAAACATCTGATTGCCGTGGATGCCCGGCTTGAATTATCCGCAAACAAGCTGGCTGTTCAGACCGCACACAACCAGGACTGGCCCGGAGTGACTATTCAATGTCCATCAAAATTTTGGGATTGCACGGGCTATCAGCAAATAACGGCTGATATTCGCAATGTATCCTCCCATCCCCTTAAAATCCATTTACGGGTTGACAACCCCGGAGCTGACGGCATCAGGAACTGCATTACGCAATCCATCACGATCCCTTCGGGCCGGCGGCAATCCCTTTCTGTCCGGCTGTACACTGCCCCATGGACGCTTGATAAACCTTTTGAGTTGGTTGGTATGCGAGGGTATCCTCAACCCTCGCCGCTTGACACCAAACAGATTAACCAGCTTATATTTTTTGTTGCCAGGCCAACTCAAAATTATCAATTTGAAATCAGCAATCTTCGGGCAGAAGGTGCCGTGAATGTATTGAATAAAGACGCCTTTATCCCTTTTATTGATTCATTCGGCCAATTTATCCATGCGGACTGGCCGGGAAAAATTCGCACAGAACAAGACCTGATTACTTGTAAAGAAGCGGAAACAGCTGCGATCGCCGCCTATCCCGGCGCCGAGGACCGAAACTCCTGGGGCGGATGGTCTAAAGGTCCAAGACTGAAAGCGATGGGTTTTTTCCGCGTGGAAAAGGTTGGGCCAAACTGGTGGCTGATGGACCCGGATGGGAATTTATTCTGGTCGCATGGTGTGGACTGTGTCGGCACACATTCGGAAACCCCGGTTACGCTCCGTGAATCGTATTTTCAGTGGCTGCCCCGCGAAGATGCGGAATGGAAGGCATTTTGGGGACGCGGCTCATGGGCACCGGTGGGCTATTATAAAGACAAAGGCGAGTATGACACTTTCAATTTTGCTGGTGCCAATCTCCTGAGAAAGTACGGGAAAGACTGGTATTCCATCCATGCAGAACTATGCCATCAGCGTCTCAAAAGCTGGGGGATGAACACCATCGGCAACTGGTCGGAATCCAGTATTTATCGTTTACGCAAAACACCTTACACCGCGACCCTCGGCGTTCACGCGCGTTCGATCGAAGGCTCCGAGGGATACTGGGGCAAGTTCCCAGATCCGTTCGATGCCTCATTCAAATCCAGCCTGCAGGCTGCCATTGAACGCGAGGAAGGAAAATCCATCGGCGATCCCTGGTGTCTTGGTTTTTTTGTGGACAATGAACTTTCCTGGGGAGACGAAACATCCCTTGCTATGGCGGCCCTGGCCAGCCCTGCCGATCAGCCCGCCAAAAAAGCCTTCGTAGAATGGCTCAAAAACAAATATAAGACGACAGACAAACTGAATTCTGCATGGGGCGGCAGCTATAGCTCATGGCAAGAGATAATTGATACCCAAAAACAGCCGGATAAGAACAAGGCTCTTCCCGACCTGAAAGCGTTTTATTCTGTCCTGGCAGAAAAATATTTTGAGCTCATCAGCAGCGAATTAAAAGCCGCCGCCCCCGCTCAGCTTTATCTCGGCTGCAGATTCGCTTGGGCAAATGAGTTGGCCGTTCGCGCCGCAGCCAAACACTGTGATGTAATTTCCTTTAACCGATATGAATATTCTGTTGCGGATCTCAGCCTGCCCGAAGGGATAGACAAGCCGGTAATTATTGGGGAATTCCACTTCGGTGCTCTTGACAGAGGAATGTTCCATACCGGCCTCAAAGAAACCCAAAATCAGCAGGACCGGGCGGATACATACAAAGAATATGTATTGGGGGCATTACGAAATCCTTATATTATAGGCACACATTGGTTTCAATACCGTGACCAGGCTACCACTGGGCGTGGAGACGGCGAAAATTATCAGATAGGTCTTGTAGATATTTGTGATACACCCTATCCTGAAACGATCTCAGCCGTCAAAGAAGTCGGGAAACTCATGTATAAATATCGCTATAAAACCACTCAAATCCAATAAATTATGAAATCGCAAATACTAGCAATCACAAAAAAATTCCTCCAGAATCCAACAGCCCCTTATCGGGAATCCATTGTTCGTGAAGCCATTCTGCAATTTTGCGAAGACCGACGCATCCAAACAACTGTCGATAAGATGGGAAATATTCTGGCTGTCTATGGTTCGCAATACGCAAACACTCCTCTTGCCTTTGTCGCCCATCAGGATCACCCCGGCTTTATTGTCGAAAAAGAGTCAATTCGAAATAAGACAACTGCCCTGTTCTATGGCGGTGTCGAAAAATCATATTTTCGTCGGGGCACAAAGATTAAAGTATTTGCCTCAACGGGCATTGTTCCTGGCATCATCACCAAGATTCAATTTGATGAAAAAAACAAGCAAAAGCGGGTATGGTTCTCACTACATGGTTCGGCAAATAAAGGCGATCTGGCCATGTGGGATCTGCCCGCCTGTCAGATTCAAAACGACCAGGTATGCAGCCGGGCCTGCGACGATCTGATTGGATGTGCATCTATTCTGTGTCTTTTTGACCAGCTCTGCCGCCGGAAGATTCGTCGCAAAGCAGCAGGGTTGTTCACCGTGGCCGAAGAAGCCGGGCTGCACGGTGCGAAATTTGCCTGCACCCATAAGTTCTTGCCCAAAGACAGCGTGGTCATCTCCATCGAGACCAGTTCTACCCTGCCCACCGCCCCTATTGGCAAAGGGGTGGTGATTCGGGTCGGCGACCGCAGTCGTATATTTAATCCGGCCGTTACTCAATGGATGCTGTCGACTGCAGTCAATCTTCAGAAACAGGATAAATCCTTCCTTTATCAGCGAAAATTAATGGATGCCGGAACTTGCGAGGCATCTATCTTTACACAATTCAGATATACAGCCGGGGCTTTGTGCGTCCCTCTTGGAAATTATCATAATCGTGATTTTCAAAAAGGCAAAATCGCATCGGAATTTGTTTCAGTGAATGACTATCTGAATATGATAAAACTATTTTTAGCGCTTGTCATGCAGGGGGTAAATCAGGTACAATTACATCGGACACCAATGCCGCAGTACAAAAAACGGATAGGCCAGCTTGGCGAGTTATTCCTGGAATGATTAGCGAAAGGGATTATTATGGATGAAAAATTGGTCACTGCCGCTCAATTTGATACCCCGGAAAATGCACATCTGGCAAAAATTGACCTTGAAAATGCAGGGATTCCGTGCTTTGTAGGCGATGAAAATATGCCCATAGCAGGTCTTTATTACACTCTTTCGGCCGGCGGGATTAAAATACTGGTACGCAAAAGCGACCTCGAACGTGCCCGTGAAGTTCTGCAGGAAGCACAGAATAGTCATTTTGATTGGAATCAAGTCGATTTTACGTCGTTTGAAGAACAGCAATAGTCCACATGAAAGGATATCGAATGCCGCTCAAACAACATATCATCCTGGGAGTTCATATTAATGACAGGGTCCACAACGTCCGTCCTGTTCAGGAGGTTCTGACGGATTATGGCTGCAGCATCCGTACGCGACTTGGCCTGCACGAAACAGACACGGGTTTTTGTTCACCCAATGGACTTGTGCTTCTCGAAATGACCGATGATCTGCCAACCGCACAGGAATTGAGCAATAAACTCAATGCCATCGATGGAATTGAAGTTCAGATGATGGTCTTTGGACACGCCTGACACAAAGGGCTGTCAGACTGTGCTGGTGCTGGATAACGGGCATAGATAGTGCCGAAGAATCTTCTCCAGCTTTGCCCGTTCAATGGGTTTGGTCAGATAATCATCGCACCCTGCCTGGCGGCATTTTTCTTCATCCCCTTTCATGGCATGCGCTGTCAGTGCAATGACGGGGATGTGAATACCCATGGCTTTGATATGGCGAGCGGCATCATATCCATTCATTACCGGCATTTGCATATCCATCAAAACCAGATCATACTGACCATTGCTGATTTTTTCAAGAGCCTCCTGACCATTGTTTGCCAGAGTGACCTCCAGCCCCATCTTCTGCAGCATAATCCGTATGAGCGTCTGATTGGCATGAGCATCTTCTGCAACCAGTAACCTGCCTTTGATTTGCATAAAAGAGTTTGTGGAATCTGACGGTGAGATTTCAAGTGCACGGGGGCGTAACGCAGCGGGCTGGCCGTCCAAATCAATCCCCAGAGGCATTTGAATGGTAAAGAGGGTCCCCCGTCCTTCATTACTGCGAAGTGATATTCGTCCGCCCAGCAGTTCCACGAGCTGCCTGGTTATAGTCAAACCAAGTCCGGTGCCCCCAAATTTGCGAGTATGACTGCCGTCGGCCTGAGTAAATGCTTCGAATATCAGCATCTGCTTGTCTTTGGGGATCCCGATACCGGTATCTTCAATATCAAATCGAATATGACGGACCTGATTGATGGTCTCTAGGCCGACATTCAGGTAGACATGTCCCTGTTCCGTAAATTTAATGGCATTGTTGATTAGATTGACCAGACATTGTCTGAGTCGAACCGGATCCGTTCTCATGATTTCAGGCAATTCACTGCAGCATAATATATCAAAGTCGAGATTCTTGCGATCGCACATCGGCCGAAACAGAGATTCCATTTCTTCGAGCATCTGAGTCAGAGAAAAATCAACTTTTTCAGTACTCAATTTCCCCGCCTCAATTTTTGAGAAATCCAGAATATCATTGATAATCTGCAGGAGATTATTGCCGCTGGACAGGATGGTATCCACGTAACTTTTCTGTTCTTCCGACATGGGCTCGTCTCTGAGCAATTCACCGAAACCCAGGATGGCATTCATCGGAGTTCTGATTTCATGGCTCATGTTCGCAAGAAATTCACTTTTTGCCTTATTGGCCTGAGTTGCCTGTTTTGCCATCAGGTTGGCGCGTTCTACCGACACTTTTAATCGCTGGTTGGATAGTTTCAGTTCGCTGGTGCGTTCACTGACCATTTCCTCCAGATGGTCCCGGTGCTTTCGCAATTCAGCTTCCGCCTGCATGCGGTCCGTCATCTCTTTTTGAATCTGACCAAGCATTTGATTGAATGTGTCGATCAGGACACCGACTTCATCGTTATAATACTTGACGGCACGGACAGAATAATCCTTTCGATAGGTTACTTCCTTGGCAACGCCCGTTAAAGCCAGGATAGGCTGGGAAATCAGCCGTTCAAGACGGCTGGACAGCAAATATCCGATCATTAAGCCCAAACCGATAACGCCTGTGACAATCATCGTATTTCTGCGAAGGTTGGTCTTCAAGGGCTGTAAATCCGAACTCAGCGTCAAGTGGCCGATAATGTCGCCGTCCAGAACAATATTCTTCTGAATCACCAGTTCATCACCGGCAAAAGACCAGCCTTCCATGGCGGACTGGTCATGGCTACGCACCTGGCTGTTTTTGCGAACATATCGTGCAAAATCAGGGCGTGCGGGGGTATCAATGATTACCGAAACGACAGAAGGTCTTGCCTGGAATGATTCAAGCAGGCCGGAAGCAATTTGGGTATCTTCGAAGGCCACTGCCGCCCTGCAGTTGTCAGCAGCAATCTGGGTCTGCATAACCAGATCTTTAATCATATTCTGCCGGAATGCGTATTGATTCCATGCAATCATTGCTCCGCCTGACAGCAGCAGCACAATCATACAGATGCTCATCAGCACCACAAGCAGTTTGCGGCGAATTGTCAGATCATTAATCCATTTCATGATTTGTTTCCCGGCGATGCCTTGCGATCCCAATCTGATCTATGATTTGGGAATTTCTTTTTTGTATACTTTTCGAGCAAGCTGAAGCAGCTGAGAACTGATTTTCAGTTTTTTTGCTTCGGCAGAAACCGTGTTAATATTAAACTGTATCTTGTTCTTTTCAGTAACGAATTCAATAACTCCGCCGGCCTCGGCGAAATGACTGATATCGCTGACCGTCAGAACCGGCATTTTTTCGGTGAGCTTCAGGATTTCGGCAACCCGTTCCTTTTCGGAAGCACCCACAAACAGCAAATGGCAGGATGACATGATTTTTTGTATTTCGGTGTAATAATCCTTGACAGCCGCTTTGCTGTTTTTCTTTTTATAAGCTTCAAAAGTGTCCACGATTACTATTTTGACCGGCCTGTCTTTGATGGTTTTTTCAGAAAGAGAATTCAGATGGTCTTTCAGGTGATTCTCACCAAGCACACCAAGAACCACGGTCTCTTTGTTTTTTTCGGATTTATTGGATTGAGAATCGGAATGAAAATCAGGCCATTCAACAAATTTCATGAAATTGTATATAAAAGCGGCCTTCAGTTTATATTCTGCGTTGATTTTATTGTCTTCGTTTTCCGCTGCCGCCGCTGACAATTTGAACAGACTACCATGGAATATGAACGTGAGCACGAGAATAAACCTGAAAAGCCGCCTTGCAGCAGATGGGAAATCTGCCTTACAGCCGTTTTTGATGTCGCTGTTATTATAGTTCATTCATATACTCTGACAGTCCGAAATACAATCATCGCTATGATGCAGAATCGTCCAAATCCGATGTGCGCTTAATCAGAACTGCGTCAGACTTCTTTAAGGATGCATTTGCCCTATTACCAGCTGTTCGGCACGGTTTTTATAGGAATGGGAAAAAATAGAACTAAACTCTGTAAAAACGAAAATGATTATCGGTCCTCAATGACGGCCCTGCTTTTCAGTTCATCAATGAAATGCTCGACCGTTTTCTGGCGAAATTGGCGATGGAGTTCTTCCGAAATAAAACCGCGAACCTGATCCAGGTCAATGGCCGCCGAGGGACGAATGTCTATCAATTTAGCAATATGAAAACCAAATTCTGTCTCAAATACGTCACTGATTTCACCTGGACGAAGTTTTTTCACAACATCTTCAAAAGCTTCAACCATCTGCCCCGGTGAAAACCAGCCCAAATCGCCCCCGCGATCCGGACAATCTGAGTACTCTTGTGCGAGTTTTGAAAAATCCTCACCTTGATGTAATTTCTCCAAAACAGCCAGCAAATCCGCTTTGAGCTGTTCGCGATCCAAGTTCGGCCCGGGGTGTTTTACGATATGGGCCGCCCTCATCATCGGCGGCAGCATAAATTGAGTTTGATTGTCTTCGTAAAATTTACGTATCTGTTTGTCCGTAGGCTCCTTTGCCTGGGATTCTATCTTTTCCAACAAACGTTGCATACGTATTTGTTTTTCAATATCGGACCGTACCTGTTGTTCGGTTAACTTCTGGTCCGTCAGAAAACAGGCAAAACCGTCATGTCCTCCATGCCGGTCAATCATGGATTTCATGGCGTCGTCAATATCCTGAGAGGCAATTAGGCTCTTGTGCCGCATGGCCTCCTGCTGCAGAAGAATTCCTTCAATGACATTTTCTCTGGCCCAATCGGCAAGCTGCGTCTCTCTGTCATCCTGTTCCATGTCCGCAAAAACACGCTCATATTCCGGGCGAAGGCGGGCAACTTCCTCTTCTATGTTTTGGGGATCAACACTCTGGCCATTTATATATAAAGTCATTTTATCTCCAACGAATCGTCTATTATCAAAGTCTGGCATAACTGTCCGTAATTTGCGTGTTATTGTCAATCAAAAACTGAGGATTTGACTTTTAAACGTCCCCTTTTTATACTATTTAT
>JAFGQP010000047.1 GCA_016935635.1 Sedimentisphaerales bacterium | reverse complement strand
TTTTTCAAGGCCGACCGGCAAGCGGAACCCAAACGGGGGATTCTGATGGCGAAGGCTCCGGGCCGGGATGGGCCGTATACGGTGGACCCGAATATGATTACGGCGCCGGAGGAGGGTTGGGCGGAAGGACCATGTGCGGTAACTGTCGGCGACAAAATCCGGCTGTACTATGCCTGTCAAAACTATTCGAGTGCATACGAGAGCAAGGACATGAAAGCCTGGACTTCGATCCGCAAGGATATCGTGCCGCCGGGGGGCTATCGGCATGGCACCGTGATTCGCATCAGCGAAGAACAAGCTAAACAATTACTTGGGCACAATTATACTCTATAGGCTATTATTTACCTGATATATCTACTATTAAAATTAACGAGAATTGAACATAAAATCTATAACTATATTACATATAATAACTTAAAATATGATCGGAGTGTTTTTGCAACCGTATTGCACTTTGGTTTTTTTGGGATTACAGCTTTTTAGCGAGTAGAAAATAGGGGATATAGGAAATACTGTTGATTTCAGGTTTGCCGTTGTGATATACTTAAGGAGATTCGTTTCGTGTATTTGCCGGCTTGAACGGCGAATAAAATAATCGTGTTTCACTATGTGGAGGAACGTGTGATGAAAAGACTTTTGGTTTTGTTGAGTGTGGGGGTGGCTGTATTGGGTGTCGGTTCCGTTCATGCCGAGCTGGTTGGTTCGGACAGTTTTGATTATGCCGACGGGGCTTTTGTCAACCAGTATAATGTTGAAGACGCTACCGGATTGACTGGCGGACAGGGTTGGGACTGGGACAACATTAATCAAGTCCACACCGGGACTGTTTCGGACTGGGATTGTCTGTGGGGAAACACCTATATTGAAAACGGATCTCTGATCACCGACAATGGCGGTGCGCTGCGTCAGTATAACGGGCCGTCTGAACTGTGGCATGAAAATCCGGAGACCGATGAGCGTATCGGCGCGTTCCGTGCAAACGGCGCAGTCTATTATGGCGTTACGGTTACTCCTCTGACCGATGGCGGCTGGTTCGGCATCAGCGGTTATGACTTCCCGGACGAACGCGTTTTCGCGGGTATGCCCTGGCAGAGCGGATTGTGGGGCGTTGAAGTATCCGGCGGCGACAAGGCTCTCAGTGCATTTCCCGTCGAATACAACAAAGCCTCCCGCATCGTTTCGGTCCTTGATTTTGATGGAGACCAGCTTCGTTTGTGGTTCAATCCGGATCAGAATGACTATGACAATGGCGTCGGCGACAATACTTCCGACATACAGCTTGCCTATGTCGGCACGAACTGGAACACTGCGGTTCGTCTGGCTTCCGGCGGCAAGACCCAGTGGGACGACCTGGTCGTAGCCACGGATTTCGCCACGGCTGCTGTTCCCGAACCGACGACTCTGGCCCTACTGGGCTTGAGCGGACTGTTTCTGGCTCGTCGTAAAAAATAATACCCGGCGGGACTGATTATTCCGCGGCGGCCACAGGCCGGCTTTTATGCCGCGTGTATTCACGGGGTAACGTTACCCCTCGCAACCGCGGTGATAAAGATAGTGTCTGAAGCTGGCGGCTGATAGCTCTTTAGCCGCGACAATACAGAAAATTTCAAGCAGAATCAGTCTAAGTCTGATTTGCTGGCTGAACACACAGGATTGAAGGGCAGGCTTTCGAGTCTGCCCTTTTCTTTTGGATGGATCGGGGTGATTGGGGCAGATGGCGCCGTCTGAGGGAAATCTGAAGTCTGCTGACAGGCATGTTCATTGGAATTAACACAGGCGGTATCCGAAATTGACAATACGCAATCCAAAATTGATCACCATCATCGGGAATCATAATAGACAACATACTGTCCGCCGTGGTCGCTGGGCGTCAGGTCCCGCCATTTGACGAATTTTGCCGAACCATCGAGATAACCACATGCCAGTCCATTCGGCATATCTGTCATCTCGCCTTCGCCGGTCTTGAATAGCCCTTCCGTATGCGGTGCATACCATCGCCCGCCGCTTCCGCCCACCTCCGACAGGCAAAAACAGGAGATCAGCATCTTTGAAGTTGACCTGTCGACTATTTTTCTGGGTGTCATGTATTTTCGACCGAGTCTGGAGTCGAACCACTCTCCCCGGTTGCCCCAGTAAATCCAGCCCAGCAGGACCCGCTCGGTCACCACGTGAGTTGACGGCAAGGACATCAGCAGCGTCTTGCTGTCCTTGAGATAGCGTTCGGCGCTGCTGCAGGTTGCCAGCCGCTCACTGGCATCGTACATTTGTGCCAGAGTATTGAGGGTATACGCATTAAACAGATACATCTGGTCGCCGGCGTCCCAGGATGCGTCGTACTGGGGATTGGTTTTGTCAATCACGCTGCCCAACGGCAGAAACTCGTTGAAATCCGCCGAGTACAGCGAAGCGATAGCCAGGCCCTGATGGATATTATTCAGACAGACTGTTCGCCGGCCGTGTTCGCGGATTTTATTCAAAGCCGGCACGAGAACCGCCAAAAGCAATGCGAGAATCGAAATGACCACCAGCAGTTCGATCAGCGTGAACGCAGGCGGATTATATTTATGTATACGCATACCATGCACCTCCTGATAAAAATGAAAAGGGTATTGTTTTGCTACTTGTCGGGGCTGTCCGGGGCCGCGTGATAAAAAAGATAGGCCAGTTCTTCCGGAGCATACCGGGATTGACTGTTCTTTTCGGCAAAGGCTTTGGCATCAAAAAACAGGTCGGAATGCTGTTCTGAGTAGGCCAGCAGAATATCCACACGAATCTGCCTGCTTTCAATGCGGACCTGGACGGGCAGCCTGCTTTTCTGCAAAGCCCAGATTCGAATCGACTCCTCATCCCCGGCGGCGGTTTGCTTGTCAAAGACAGTCAGTTCCTGTGCCAGCCTGCAGGGTGCTGCACTAAACGCCGAATCGTGGACATTATCCAGAGATACACAATTGAGCAGTGTTTCAAGCGAAAATGTTCTGGCTGAACCGATTCTTTGAATAATATTTGCGGCACTGTCATCGGGTACGGCCGGGACATTCCTGACAATATCAAATGCATCATCGATCCTGCCGTCTCGGCCAAAGATGACCTGGTTACTCGTCAGCGCGCGGCTTCTGCCGTTATCCATCCACAATTCGATCTTTTGGGGCGCATCTGCGAAGCCTTCCTGAAGGTAGATTGTCGCCCGAAAATACGGGACGGACATAAACCGCTCATTGACCTGGGCATACGTCGCCGTATCGCCAAGCGCAAAGAGAAATATCAGGCCCCCTGCCAGCACGACAACCGCCGCGGCAACCTGGCTAATCAGGAATTTATGCCCACGAATTCGGCTGAATACAGACGATGGATTGTCTTTGGCCAGGACATACGGATGAAATTCCAGATCCTGCTTGAATTGACCCAGCGCTTTTTGCATTTTTTCGCGCAGCTGAGGGTCAGGCATGTCACTGACATCCCGCTGCATGTTTCGAACCAGTGTGTCATAAGGATCCGTTTGATTGTCGTTATTCATTTTTTTGAGTCCCCTGTGGTTTCAGTAAGCCTTGTTTTATGAGCCGGCTGCAGATTTTGGCTTTTGCCTTGCTGTAGTGCGACCTGGCCGTCGGTTCGGAACACTCCAAGACAGCGGCAATTTCCGGAAATGAAAAATCCTGTATCGCCCGCAGCAGAAAACTTTTACCCTGATGACTGGGCAGATCGAAAATCGCCTCATAGATGGATTCCAGCGCCGGTGTATCGAGCCTGTCATTGTCTTTTTCCGAAACTGCATTTGCCCGCTGCTGCATGGCTTTCGCTTCATGATGCCGGCGGCATTGGGCCTCCCGAAGGGCATCATAGGCGTGTGTGATGCAAATCCGCAGGATATACGCATGAGGACTTTTTTGTCTGTCAATGATCGCAAGCTTTGTCCATACGGTCGCAAGGACATCATGGAGCACATCCATCGCCATATCCCTGTTGCACACGATGCGGGCAATAACCGACATCATCTGCCGCTCAATCGGCTCAATAAGCCTATTGTAATACTGTTGGCCGTTCGTCATCATCAGCTTTTCTATCTCAATAACGGACAAGGGGGCCGAAGTGTGTAAACAATAATCCAAAATGGAGTTTTTTCAAGCGTTTAAAAATTGCAACCGGGGATGCAGTACCCTGGCTTTGAATCTATCGATATTAGATTAAAGCCTTTTAAAAAATGAACTTACAGCGCTTCCAGCCACACAACAAACAAGCGGCCTGAAAGATAAAACCACAGGGATAATCCAGACATTCAGCCACGATTCACAGAACAATCATAAAAACTCAACATGTTAAAACAGATAAACCTGTTGCCATACATCACCAGCGATGTTATCATAGGCGATGTCGGGAATTGGAAAAAGTGCTTCAAACCCGATACCTTTAGGCGAATAAGTATAATGATCAAAAATCGAAACCAGCAAAAGTCCCTGCTGACTTGCCGTCGAGCAAGTGAAGCAGCAGGATCGACGGTCCCTGTTTTCAGGAGAATTTTGATGATGATTCTTTCCAGCCTTTCGACATTATCCACCATCACCGTTTTATCGATTATTCTGCCCTTTTCAGTACAACCGGCTATGGCAGCCAATGATTCAGCACAACGGCCCCCCACAGCCGCCAAGGAGCTGTACCTGCCAAAAAAGATTGACCGTGTGCCTGACAATAACGACTATACCAGCAATGACAGCGAATACAGCTTTAAACGGATGGTGCAGGGTGATAATATCGCCATTTTCTGGAGCAGGGAATATGGTGATGATCCCATGAGCAATCCGAACGCGAAGAAGCGATTTCATCCGGCCCAATCGCTGGCGGAATGTGAACGCTTTTATGAGCATTATGTCAATGAGCTTAAGATGGTGCTTAAGGGTCAATCACTGACGGATCGCTACAAGATGCTGGTGATTGTATTCGGCGGCGATGGGGGGACAGCCTATGGCGGAGGGAGCGACGATAAAATCGGGGTGCTGTGGACGCCGGCGGTTCGAATCAACAAAAAGCCTTATGGTGCCCTGGCTCATGAGATGGCACATTGCTTCCAATATATTTCCCGCATTGACAGCGGACACGGCCCGGGTGGAGCCATCATGGAAATGTCGGCTCAGTATATGCTCTGGCAGGTGTATCCGGAGTGGATGACCTTTGAACACTATCACCTGGTTGATTTCTTGAAGCAGACCCATTATGCGTTTTTGCATCCGATTAACATGTATCATTCTCCGTATGTGCTGGAATACTGGTCGAATAAACACGGCAAGGAATTTTTCGGCATTCTGAGCCGATCCACCGAGCCCGGCGAGGATCCGGTAATGACCTATAAGCGTCTGAACGGGCTGGGCCAGGACCAGTTTAACGACGAGATGTTTGATGCGTGCCGGCGGTTTATTACCTGGGATATGAAACGGATCGCCGCCGTGGCCAAACCTTATGCCAACCAGCATTCCTGCACGCTGCAGGATATCGGAGACGGATGGTACCGAATTGCCCCTGCGAAATGTCCGCAGAACTACGGATACAACGGCATCAAGCTCACTGTGCCGGCGGCAGGAACAACGGTTGGCCTGACATTTAAGGGAATCGCGGGGGCGGAAGGCTACCCTGCGGTGAAAACGGATAAGGCCGGCTGGCGTTACGGTTTCGTTGCATCTTTGAAGGACGGCAGCCGGGTTTATGGCCAGACGTACAAAGATTCCGAGGGAAGCGCGTCATTTCAAGTACCGGAAAAGACGGACTATTTGTGGCTGGTGGTAATGGGGGCGCCGACAGAACACTGGCCGATAGCCGGCCGGCGGAGGGCCAGGACGGAAAATACTGCGGAAGAACAATGGCCCTACCAGATTCAGTTGGCCGGAACGGGTCTGGATGCGTCGGTTATTCAATCAATACCATCCAAGGCTGAACAGGGTAAATAATACCCAATGGGTATGATTATTCCGCGACGGCCACAGGCCATTTTTAGAGACCAGTGCACCCTTGATGCAATGTGTGACTATTACCAGCTTTGGGCTTTAAAATGTTCACACACTTTATTCAAGACAGGAATCAGATATTTTACCATGCCGTAATGGTCCGTGGGGTACCATTCGACCTGGGCAGCGGTGCTTTCGGCTAATTTTTTTGCGCATCCTGCTGGAACAATCGTGTCGTCGGAGGCATTAATCATCAGAATCCCGGCAGCCCTGAGTCGATCTGAAAAATTCAGCGGTTCAATCTCGGACAGTATTTCTCTGAGCTGTTCTTTCTGTATCCCGGATTGCGCAAGTCCCTCTTTGATGCGACGGACTTCCCTGGCCTCTGTTGAAAGCACTTCGGTCAGATCACCGCCGGCCAGTATAAACGAGGCTCGTTTGAACCGGCCATCGATTCCAGCGCTCAGTGCGGCCACGAACCCGCCCAGACTGGTCCCGCAAATCCCGATTTTGTCCGGATTCACAGTGTCCTGAGCTGCAAGCCAGCGAGCCGTCCGCCGCACATCGACCACGGCCTGACGGACGGCATCGGTAAAGAAATCAATCCCCTTGTCCATGAATACCCGCTCATCGACATCCGCAGGTTTACGCTTGTCATAATAGGGCAGCGTCATAATACAGGCATTGATGCCCTCGTTTGCCAATCCATGCGCCAGAATTCGGCTGATAATTTTGGACCCGACCATAATATCCAGCAGGATGACCGCCGGACGCCTGCCCTCGGTTTTTGACTTGTAATATTCGCAATATATGGTGTTATTTTCATCGACACTGCTGATAAAGCTCGACGGAAAACTCACTTCACAAATGGTGTAGAGATCGGTTGCGCCCTGCTCTGTCATCCGGTATGAAAAACCGCTATTATCGTCTTTATATCCGGCCAGCAGTTTTCGCTGATACTCACTGCTGCCAACGGCCATTTTCCGAACGATCGTCTCATCCACTACGCCGGTCCGGTCGCCTTTTTTTTGTTCGCTGCGGTGCGAAGGGGCCGTTGGGAACAGCATGGTTTTCAAATCATTCGGCTCCACGATATCTTCTGCCGGCGTTTTTGATTTATCAGGAATCATGCCCAGAAGCCGATTGAAATCAAACCGATACCAGGGCTGATAACAAGCCTGAAATTCGCCATCATTGACCGCGGCCGCATTGGCAACCCAGAATATGCCGTCCCGGGGCGAGAACAGGACTCTGTGCAGGCAGCTTTTCATCGCCACGGGGCGATTCATCAGATTCAATGCTTCATCGACATCTATTTTTCCATAATCCGCCCTGACCAGGCGTGCCAGATGCTGATACCGCTCGTCGGCACTCATCAAAACTGCGTCTTCAATCGCTTCGGAAAGACGTTCGCAGCTTTTGCCGGGCTCGAATATGAGCATCTTGTCCGGCCAGCAGGCCAGCCCCCGGGCATCGGAGGATTTGCCGTCCGAGACGACATAAAAATATTCGCATGTCCGGGGTGTTTTCTGAAAAATCTCCAGGGCCTCTTCCAGGGTATCCGCCTCTTCAGCAACCTTCCGCATCAAAAACGACATGGGCATCCCGTCCCAGGCCCCCTCGCCTTTGCCGCCCATCTCCCCCAAAGCGATCTGCTTTTGGTTCATTGCCGTTACGCTGCCGACAAATCCCGCATATCCAACCGTCACAAAAGCATGACAGCCGTCCGGTTTTGCGATGGTGGTTACCGCGTAATCCTGCAGGCCCGCCTCCGTCATGTAATCCAGGATTCTGCCGTGAAACAGGGTTCCCTTGTGCGTGGCCTTTCCAAAAACGGCAAAGCCGCTGCAGTGAAACAGTTCGGGGAAAATATTGGCCAGTTCCACATCATGCATCGGGATTCCGGCACCATCCGAAAGCCCTTTCATTTCCTCATAAAAGCGCCGGTCAATAAACCTTCCGGATCGGGCCAGTGCATCTTCAAGGCTGCCCAATTTCAGAAATTCCTTCTCGCCTGCCGCTTCGGCCGCCCGGGTAAAAAACAGAACTTTGTCGATCAGGTCCCGGCATTCTTCAGCCAGCAGCTTGCCCTGCTGATATCCCATTTCATAAGGGGTTCCCGCCACCAGCAAGACCCGCTGTCCGCCTGCATCCAGAAGCATGCCCCGGCCGTAAGTACGCACAGGCAGGAGCGGTTCAGCCGGATGAATCGTCGCCGCACAGATTAAACCCGCTTGACAGATCCAGAAAAGCACCACGCCGACACGTCTGACTGTTTTCATAACCATGCCTCATAAAACCTGTTTTACGGATTTATCACGATGACTCAAAAGCATCCTGCCTAAGCGATACCGGCATCAAGGATACGTTCGGTACACGCCGTACATCGCAATCTTGAATCGTCGTTCTATTCTATCGTGTAAATGCTGTTCTGCAATGGTTAAGGCTTTGTGGAATCCGTGATACCCTTGAGGATTATACTATTATTTTTCGGTGTGATTCGAAAGACTACGCCATCTTCTTTTGTAAAGCAACCCTGATAGGCAACCAGAGAATAGTCCAGTCCCTTGAAATGACAATCAATACGATCAAGGGCTATCTTCGTGAAAGGCAGACTGGCATTGTCTTTGGCAGTCAGATCAAGAAACCAATCCAGGGACTCTGCACCTTCCATCTTCATTGCTATCTGATTTTCATCCAAGTCCATCATAAGGGTGCCCGGGCAGGAGGTTAACGGCCAGGTGATGTGCAAAAGGCCGGGAGACGGGCTGGTTATCACGGGGTCTCCGCCCTGAATCTGGATTTCTTTTCCATCCACTCTGGCCTTGAGGCGAAGGCCCGCCAGTTTTTCCGCCGTGCTCCACAGATATCCATCCACCACCGGCAGTGTAAAAAACGAACATTCATTGGACGTGACCGGCTTTGTCAAATAGTCCGACGGCAGGTTTTCGTCAAACAGATGCAAGTCCCGCAAACGCAGGGTGCCGTCTTCCCATATCAGATTGACGCGATAAAACCGGCTGTTGAACCAGACGGTCTTGCGATTGCTGCCGGGCATATCCTGATTGACGGTTACTGATGTGGCAGGGGTGGTTTTATAGCGGGATTTAAACCATTGGCCGGTTTGAGCGAGGGTTTCGACCTGAATTTTCTTTTCATTACGCAGGCGGGCAATCAAGGGCATCTGTATTTCATAGCCTTTTGCCATGGCACCCCAGGTAAAGGAGTTTTCCTGCCCGGCCTGGACGTAAGCAAATTCCATTGCCTCGCCTTTGACGAATTCTCTGAAATACCAGTTGACCCAGGCGGCATCGGCGCCCGCACTGCCGTACACCGGCTCCAGCGTAATGACGCCCTGCCAGTTCCCGCCAATGCCGGTGTCATATTGACGGACCGGATCGCTGCCCAGCATCCGGAAGATGGGGACCGGAATCTGGTTCTTTTCAGTCTGTGCGGGCATGTATGAATTGAGCCTGCTGGGGTAGTAGGCCTGATTCCAATACCCGCCCCACAGGGTATAGCCATCGGTGCCGACCTGATCCTTGCAGTTGCAGGAAGCGACAATGCCGTATTTTTCAACCATATAATTCAAGGTGTGTTCATCGATGAACCAGGAGCCGACCGATTTGGGGTAGGCGCCAAAGATGCGTTTGAAATCTTTCATATACACATCGACCAGTTTTTCCCGTTCTCGGGGGGTGTAGCCTGTCGAAAAACCGACATCGGCGTGCCAGTCCCAGGGATAGCGGCCTCGCCATTTCATCCCGGCATTATCGACCAGCGGCTGGGGAATTTCCCACCATGCCCCGATTTCGAAGGACTCGGCGGGAAGGCTTTTGAGCAGGGTCTGGTAGCGGGCATCGAGCAGGGCATCATACTGGAGCAGGAATGTGCCGCCCAGGCCGTACTGCTTCATGATTTCGACTTGTTTAACGACTGTATTATAAAGCACCTCCTGGGTAATCTTTTCGTCCCGCGGTTCGCACAGGCGAATAAAATTGATGATGTTGACGATTTTGGGGGTGTCTTTGCGTGTCTTCGGCGTTTCGGGCCGGGTCCCCGCCGCCTGACAGGAG
>JAFGQP010000046.1 GCA_016935635.1 Sedimentisphaerales bacterium | reverse complement strand
TCAGCTTTTTCATCGATCCCACCTCCATTTGAGACTATTTAACACCACTTAAATCCTTTACAACATTACTAATCATACAAAAAAACAGTTTGCCAAATCAAGAGTATTCCCTCCCACTACCTTTCTTTCTTAAAATTTCGTAAAAGTACGGACTTCCATTCGATGTTTATCCCGAGATATTTTTGGTATGAACTTTATACCCATACCAACGGATGCAGTTGCAGATGTGCAGGGAGTGTGATTGACTTTGCTGTTTAGGTTTTTTCACGCATTTGCCATCGTTTTCTTCCTCATACCCAGGCTTAAAAGTTACAAAAAAAGTTACAGTGGCTGTTTTGGCCTGTAAAATGCCAAAAAAATAAGCCTTGCAAGTGTTTAATTTGCAAGGCTTTATGAGAAATCGGAGAAACAGGATTTGAACCTGCGACCTCTGCGTCCCGAACGCAGCGCTCTAGCCAAGCTGAGCTATTCTCCGGGCTGGGAAAAGTGCTCAATATACACACTTTTCCGAAAAAAGCAAGCTACAAAACGTGAATTGGGTCAACATCATAATAAATCTGCACCGCCGGACGAATGGGCGCCTGCACCCGAAGGTCAGCAAAAAGCCGCTGTAAATCTCCCGCCCTGGGTGCCTGTAGAATAATCTGAAACCTGTGAAATCGCTGAATCCGGCTGATCGTAGCCGGCATCGGTCCTCGAAGCTTGATCTCAAGGCCAAGACGCTGGACGGTTGCCTCAAGCCGCTCTTTGAGCACTTTAGAGCCTGTTTCCAGGCGCTCATAAACCGTATCTTTGATGTGAATTATCGCCATCCTCCAGAATGGCGGCAAAAAACACATTTTTCGATGTTCAAGCTCCTCTTTAACAAATCCCTGAAAATCATAATGAAGAGCATATTGAATCACGGGGGCGTCCGGCAGAAAGGTTTGCACAATCACCAGCCCCGGTTTGTCGCCCCGCCCTGCCCGTCCTGCCACCTGGCTGATCAGCTGAAACGTCCGTTCGTTGGCCCGGAAATCCGGCAGCGTCAGGGCCGTATCCGCACTGACAATCCCCACCAGAGTTACATTGGGAAAATGAAGCCCTTTGGCCAGCATCTGGGTGCCGGTCAGAATATCGATTTTGCCTGATGCAAAATCATCCAGCACACTGTAATAATCCTGTCCGTTCATGGAATCACTGTCCACACGTTTGATTCGGGCCTGCGGCAGACATGCCAGCAATTCTTCCTCCAGCCGCTGTGAACCCAGCCCAATCATGGTCATTGGATGATGACAGAGCGGACATTTTTTCGGAACCAGCGTTTTCGACAAGCAATAGTGACAGATCGCATAGCCTCCCTGGATATGCGTTCCCACAGCGGTATCCTCTGCCTTTTCAAGATGGGGCCGCTTGTGAAAAGTCAGTGTCACATCGCAATTCATACAATGCAAAGTATGATGACAGCTCGGACAATAAATAAAATTGCTGTAGCCGCGACGATTCAGCAGCAAAATCGCCTGCTGTCCTTTGTCCAGTGTCTTTTTGAGCTGCTCGATCAGTACGGGACTGAGAATATGCGGGCTTTTCCGACCGGTCCCCTGAAAAGCCGATGTCATGTCCACTAGCTTCATCTCGGGCATCGGCATTCCGGTCACACGTTCGGGCAGTTCCATCAGAGTATAAAACGGCTTTGTCCGGCAATTGGATAAGGTTTCCAGGGACGGCGTCGCCGATCCCAGCAGACAATGCGCACTGGCCAGATGAGCCCGCTTAATCGCCACATCACGTCCATGATAACGCGGCACAGTATCCTGCTTGTAGCTGGATTCATGTTCCTCATCAACTACAATCAGCCCGATGTTCGACAGCGGAGCAAAAATTGCCGAACGCGCCCCGATGACCACATCGGCATCGCCGGATTTAATCATCTGCCACTGGGCATTGCGCTGTGAATGATTCAGCCCTGAATGCAGAACCGCAACTTTTTCAAAACGCTGACGAAAACGTTCTACCATCTGAGCAGTCAGGGCGATTTCAGGAAGCAGCACGATCGCCTGCTTGCCCTTCCGCAGACAGACCTCAATTGCACGGATATAAACCTCCGTCTTGCCGCTGTCGGTTACACCGTGCAGCAGCGTCACCCCGAAAGTATTTGACTGGAGCTGAGCGATCAGGTGCTCCACGGCGGCCTGCTGGCCGGCATTGAGAATCACGGATTTGCTGCCCAGCATCAGCGCCGGAGGAATCGCAGGCAGCGCCCCAATCACCCGACGTGCTGCCGCACAGACAAGACCGTTGCGAATAAGCTGTTTGAGCGGTACCGGCCCGCATTGTCCCTGGCGCAGAAGTGATTTTTTTTCTACCCCGCGCGATTCATCAAACGCCTCCAGTGTTTGCAGGATATCGAGAATCGCACGCTGCTTTTTACTTTTGATATCGATGCCGGCATGTACCGATTCAGAGGATAAATAGATAAATTGTTCAGTCTTTGCCCCGGCGTCTTTTTTCACGGCCGCCGGGATAATCGATGCCAGAACCTGCCCCAGCGGGCAAACATAGTACTCGGCAATCCAGCGGGCCAGCGACATCAGCTGGCTATCTAATAACGGCGCGGCATCCAGAATTTTTCGCACTTCCTTCAGACAAAACTGCCTGGTTTTGCAGATTTCTTCGGCATCGCTCACAACGCGCAGCACAAAAGCCGGAATCAGTTTGTTATTCTTGCCGAAAGGAACCTCTACCCGCTGCCCTTCCACAACGGACCCCATCGTCTCCGGAAGCAGATAATCAAATTCGCTGTCAGCTCCGGTATCCACGGCTGCGCGAATCACACAACCGGGCGGCAATTCCGCTTGATCCATACCTTCAAACAAACTTTTGGTGGCATTTTTTTTCATCCGCATCCGACTATTTCATGATGTCATGAACTCGCTATCCCTGTTAAGAACCGCCAAAAACGCTCTTGACAAAATCCAGCATTTGATTTAATGAATATATTTAGAATGAAATAGGTCGCCAATAAACCGTAAGTCGAATCGACATTTTACGGTTTCATTTGCGGCAATTTCATATCTGAAAGTATAATATCCGGAATCTACAGTCAACGCAATAAGAAGGATTTGGAGCTTCAGCTTGTTAGTATCGCCTTTTCCTGATTTTAATACTCGGTTTTGTCTTTTTCTGTTGATAGCGGTTGTTCCAGCCATCACAGGATGCAAGACATCCCCTAAACTCAACCAGCGTGTGGGTGCATTTTTCGGCTGCCCGCTCGGGATGGAATTTCCGGAACCGGATGAATTGGGCCGACATCAATTCAATAGCGGCTGGTCGGAACAAAACGGAATGGTCTATACCTGCCGGGGCGGTTTTATCGATATCGCTCACCTGCGGGAAGCGGCTGATCGGACTCGTTATCTTCGCGAAATTGCACGGCAAAACCTGGTTGAAAGTCGGCCGGTTTTCTCATTCCAGATGATTGAACCCTCTATCTATACTATTTCTGTCCAGTATCCGAAACACTGGGGCAATCTCAGTCCGGAGCAGCAGAAATTAATCGCCGAGACAGTGTCCATCCGCCTGAGCCAGTATCTGGCGCATACCAGCACGGTCTGGCACGAAATTGTCACGTGGTTTGGATTTGCCTCCGTTGCTTTTCTGCCTGAACACCCCTCCTCGTTTTCATGGGAAGACACCTATTCGGACCTGCTGGGGACGCGACTTGCCGCTCAGGCCATGGAGGATTCCCAACAGGACTTCGATACTGCCCTGACAGAGCTGATCAATCGCCAACTGCAGGAATTGTGCATTCAGTCGGCCGCAGCAGCGGAACTGGCCGAACACACCGTCAAAGAAAAATGGTTTCGCAATGATTTTTATTTTCTTATCCGGATGAACAAAAGAAATTTCGACACTGGAGAAGACGACGGTTTGATTACCCCGTGGCTGATTCCCGGCATCTGCACCGAAACCGAGCCGCAGTCTTATCCGGTGCCGGATTTGACTTTTGCATCGCAGTGGGGATTCGCCTTTAAAGTGGAAATGAAACCTTCCGAAAAGGAACGCATTCCCATCCTGGCGATTATCTTTCCGGATGGAAACGGAACTCATCTGCAGCCGGAAAGCGATTTCCCGACCATCATGCATTACATTGAAGACCAGGCCAGGAGAAAGTATGGCCCGGAGGTTGATGTCCCCCGGTTATAAATCCGGCATTGATTTGGAATGAACACAACAAGTGTCGCCAGGCCGCAAGAAGTGGCACAAAACACTTCGCAGCGGGTCATCACCGTCTCTCGGACAGGCGATTTCATTCAGGGTCAGCATAAAGCCCTTCATCGCGGCGTCGCTGGGCGGTCTTGCTGATAACCGTATCTTCCAGGTAATCCATCCCGATTCTGGACACCAGTGCCCGGATGTAATCCAGATGCGGGCACGGCGGAGCATGATAATTATCTTTGGTAATACAGGAGGAAAGCTGGACGATGATTTTGTCTTTTTCGATATTTTCCTTCTTTTTTATCGTACGCTTCAGCAGCGTCAGTTTGCGATGCAGCCCCCTGCCGCAGCATCCGCCGCAGGTCAAATGAATCACACGGTACGATTTCTCTTTGGGATACACGGCAAACCCGCCCGTCCGCTCATGCCAGGCTTTCTCGCACAAATACCCCGGACATCGCTGTTTGACAATCTCGCACTGAACGATCACCAGATACTCTTTGGAAGCAAGATCGATCATTTGACTCCGGATTGAAGCTGGCCGGCGGCAGGCTTGGACGCCTGGGACGGCAGAATAACTTTATCAATTTTAAAACAGCCAAGCGTATTGACCATTGAGAAAAAGTCAATCGGCTCACCGTTGCCGCAGGCCAGGGCAATGTGTCCGGCAGAAAAACCATTGGGCGCCCGCGTCGGATCCAGCGGAATCCATTTATCGCCGATATAAGCCTCGGCCCACATGTGACCGCCAAAAACATTCTTTTTGTCGCCGAGAGCCTCTACATAGACCACGCCGCAAACCACCCGGGCGGGAATCCCCGCGGCCCGACACATTGCTGCGGCAAGAATCGCATGTTCCGAACAATCACCCTGACGGGTCTGAGCCACTTCGGCGGCCGAGGCATAGCCTACCGACAGGTCTTTTTTGGTGATGTATCCCTTCACGAAATTTTCAATCTGAAAAACCGCCTTGGCCGCATCATCCGTACTGGTTACGGCATACTTGACCAAATCCAGAATTTTCGCATCTTTGGACTGGAGATACTCAGCCGGATCCGTGAATTTCTTAATCTCTGCGTCTGTACCGTCGTAGGGATACTTGATTCCCTCCTGAGGCTTGACGGGCTGAATGGTAAGCTGGAAACGCCCGGGGGCAATCTCTTTGACTGTCTGGGAATTCGTAGACGGCAGAATCAGGGGATTGTCCGTCGTAGCCGTCAGTTCGTAGGTAATCGGCCCGGCCAGGTCGGTCTGACTGATTGCAGACGGGCTGACCACAGATAACTTATCCAGAAAATCCACCACACTGTCCTGGCTCATCGCAAATTCTTTGTCGCATGCAATCAGCTCAAGCTGCATCCCCATCATCGGCACAATGCTTTTGTGGGCCTTCATGCTGTCATCCACATAACTGGTCACTGTAATCGATTGTCCGCTGACATACATGCTGACTTTGACTTCGGACAATTCCAGCATTCGTCCGAATAGATCCACCCTGGTTTTGCTGCCCACTTCGACTTGAGCCGGAAGAGCCTGATCCATGTCCGGCCGGAACATCAGAGTTTCATATTTCAAGCCGGGTTCCAGCCCCATTTTCATTTGCAGCAGACGCAATCCCTCGGCCATTAAAGCCCCACGAGGGTAAGAAAATACCTTCTGCTCAGTGGAGGGGCCGTTTTGGATCGTCATCCTGACCTTGCCGGAATTGATTGTTCCTTTTCGCTTTTGCTCCATACCGCTGATACTTTGGACAATCTCAAAGGCCACCGGTTTACCGGAGGTATTTTCGACGCTGGTTTCTGTGCCGGTAAACTGGATTGCTGCCGGACCTCTGCCAATCAAGAGATTCATTTGTTCAATCGTAGTGACGCGAGAGGCCTCGACCCGGCGGGTATGAACTGCATGGCCGATCTTTTTACCGTCCATCAGAATCGCCATGTAATCGACTTCTTCGGTCGCTGCCATTAAAAAAGAACCACTTGCCAGGCTTGCCAACAATACAAAGACTGATAAGCTCCTGTTCATCCGGATGTCCTTTCCTATTTTCTCAGGTTTTACGATTCAAAACGCCGAAAATAATTTTATTCGCGTTGTAAACAAACTATTTTAGGCCATTATACAGAGTTATGGCGTGTGGGGCAAACGAAAGTCGCTTCCCTTAGATTATAGACTCTGGAATTGCTCAATTATTTCATGAATAATGACCTTTTTAAGGACAAAAGATTAAGATGACATTTACGCAGCTTTTGGCTCTGGTGACTGGTTCAGGACGGCGGATTCAGGTATGTTCGGATTCCCGCTATGTTATGCCCGGAGATGTATTCGTTGCCGTCTCAGGAACGCATCTGGACGGACATAATTTTATTCCCCAGGCAATTCAAAACGGAGCCGAATACATCGTCTGTCAGAAAACCGTGGACTGCAAACAGGCCAAGGTTATTCTTGTAACAGACAGCGCTTACGCACTGGGCTTATTGGCCCAGGCAGCCCAGGGAGACCCTAATGCAAAACTCACAAACTTAGCAGTGACAGGGACTAACGGAAAAACAACAACCAGTTTTCTGGTCCGTTCTGTCGTCGAGCAAGCGGGCTTTAAATCTGGACTCATTGGGACCATAATCACTTCAACAGGCAGGCATTCCGCAGAATCCGCGATGACCACTCCTGACCCAATCACCATCGCCCGAGCAGCCCGAGATATGGTGGACGATGGGGCAAAGTATATGATTATCGAAGCCAGCAGCCACGCTCTGGACCAGAAACGACTGGCCGGTATCAACTTTACCGCCGCGGCATTCACCAATCTCACTGGGGACCATCTGGATTACCACAAGACTATGGATCAGTATCTGGCGGCGAAGATCAAACTTTTTACTGATTTGCCGACTCACGCTATCGCCATCTTGAATGCCCAGTCTGAATATTCCCATAAGATCGCCGAGAAATGTCGTGTTCGTACTTTATGGTATTCCGTACAGGAACCCGCCGATATCTCTGCCGAAATTGAATCGATGAACACCGCGGGCAGTGAATTCGCAATCGTCTTTAACAACTATAAAGAGAAAGTCTTCACTCCCCTGCCCGGCCGGCACAACATCAGCAATCATCTTGCTGCCGCGGGGCTTTGTCTGGCTGCGGGATTTGATTTAGGAACTATTGCTAAAGGTTTATCCGCATTAAGAAATGTTCCCGGCCGACTCGAGCCGATACAAAACCACGCCGCCCACAAGGCCGGTATCAGTGTTTTTGTCGATTACGCCCATACCGACGACGCCTTATTGAATGTATTAAACACTCTTAAGCCCTTGTGCAAAAAGAATTTAATCACTGTCTTCGGCTGCGGCGGCGACCGCGATAAAACCAAACGTCCCCGTATGGCCGCTGTTGCTGAAAAACTCAGCGACCTGGTCATTGTGACCAGTGATAATCCACGAACCGAAGATCCCAATCAGATTATTCAGGATATTCTGGCTGGTTTTTCGGCCAATTTAAAAAACAAAGTTTTAGTGGAACCCGACCGTAAAAAAGCAATTGGGCTTGCTATTTCCAGCGCTAAACGAGAAGATATAATTTTAATTGCCGGAAAAGGTCACGAAACGTATCAGATAATTGGGACAACCAAAAGCCATTTCAGCGACCAGGAAACGGCAGAGGAATTAATGAACCTGATTCTATAAATCCGGAAGGGACAGTTATGAACATGCAAAGACGACAATTCATCCAGGGCGGCCTGGCCATGGCCGGGGGCCTGCTGTTAGGCCGCTCCGATTCCAGCGCAAGCACGCAAAGCAATACCTTTGATCCCTATGAAGTAGTCAAACTGGGCAAAACCGGCCTGAAATTCAGTCGTGTGGGCCTGGGGACCGGCATGAGAGGATTCAATCGTCAGTCCAATCAAACGCGTCTGGGCAAAGAAAAATTTGAAAACCTGCTTCGCACCAGCTATGAACGCGGAGTGCGGTGGTACGATATGGCCGACCTGTACGGCAGTCATCCTTATCTCATTCCTGCATTAAAAGGCATCAAACGAGAAAAATTTTCCATGGTATCCAAGATCTGGTTTATGCCTCACGGCATTCCGGAAGATGAACGTCCTGATGCCGATGTGGTCGTCGCACGATTTCTAAAAGAAATCCAAACCGATTATATTGATTTGCTGCTGATTCACTGCATGACCGACAAGGCCTGGACCACCAAATTTGAAAAGCAGATGAATATTATGGCATCGCTGAAGAAAAAAGGAATTATCCGCGCTCACGGGGTATCGTGTCATTCGCTGGATGCCCTGAAACTGGCCGCCGCCGAACCCTGGGTCGATTCCATTCATACACGGATCAATCCTTATGGACAGTCTATGGATGATACGCCGGATAAAGTGGTTCCTGTTCTTCAATTGGCTCATAAGAACGGCAAGGGCGTTGTTGGGATGAAGATTATAGGCGAAGGCAAATTCCGCAATGATGAAGAGAAGAAAAACAAATCCATTGACTTCGTATTCAATCTCGACTGTGTGGATGTGATGACCGTCGGCTTCGAAAGCATTGAGGAAATGGATGATTTTGCCACGCGTGTCCGGGCAACACCTCGCCGGATCACCCCGCAGCCAACTCCGCAGGAGCAGACCACATAATCCATGATTACCTTTTCATCGCTTCAGATTATTTTGAACGCCCGCAGCGGTTCAGGTCATCTTGCGGATATCACCATCGGTGCCATCAGTACCGACACGAGAACCATTCGTCCGGGAGATTGTTTTTTTGCCATTTCCGGGCCGAATTTCGACGGGCATGATTACGTTGGTCAGGCCTTTGACAAAGGTGCGATCTGTGCGGTTGTCCAGCGGGATATTGACCTTCCGCCGGTACAGAAAGGGCGTCTGCTGATTGTCAAGGACACGATTAAAGCCCTGGGGCAACTGGCGGCATGGTATCGCAGTCAATTGCAAGCCAGTGTTGTTGCCATTACAGGTTCTGCAGGCAAAACCACCACGCGGCATATTACCTATCACGTGCTAAGCAAATTCTTCAGCTGTCATCAGGCGACCAACAGCTTCAACAATCATATCGGCCTTCCTTTAACCATTCTGGCGGCACAACCCGAACATCAAATCATGCTGCTTGAGCTGGGAACCAATCACCCCGGCGAAATTGGGTACCTGACACGAATCGCCCGGCCGGATATCGCCCTGGTAACCTGTGCCGTCCCTGCACACCTGGAAGGCTTTGGATCGGTAGATCACATCATCCGCGAAAAATTATCCATCAGTGAGGGGCTTACGCCGGGCGGACTGTTTATTGTCAATGGAGACCAGCCTGAAATCATATGCAACACGATGAGTCTCAACTGCCCCTACCTGATGTTTGGGACGGGGGCAGCCTGTGATTTTCAGGCCCAGAATCTTAAAACACAGGGCAATTGGGGGGAACTGACCATCGAAGGACTGCCTATCAGAGTCCCTATGCCGGGACGGGCCAATCTGATGAATGCCCTGGCCGCCTGGGCAATCTGCCAAACGGTTGGAATATCGCTATCCGACTTTGCCAATGCCATCGGGGACATCGAACCCGTTGCGATGCGGATGAATATTGAGACCATAGGCCCGATAAAAATCATCATCGACTGCTATAACGCCAATCCAGCCTCCATGGCCAATGCTCTCGACTGCCTTAACACCTTGTCCCAGATTGACCATCAGAGGGCAGTCTTTGTGGCCGGATGCATGGCTGAATTAGGACCGGCATCCCGGCAATTGCACTATGAATTGGGCCAAAAGGCTGTCCATAGCGGGGTGCAATTTCTGCTGGCTGCAGGCCCATTTGCGTCCGATATCATTGCCGGTGCGACTTATGCCGGCCTCAATCCTGCACGATGCAAAACTTTCCCGGACACGCAAATCCTCTGCGATAATCTGCATGAGTTTGTCCGGCCTGCCGATATAGTATTAGTCAAGGGTTCCCGCTCAGCGGGAATGGAAAAAGCGGTTGAACAATTAAGGAAACTGTATACCAGATAACTATATCGGCAGGGATTGTCACAGGTACGGCCAAAATTCACCCAACCTTTGATGATGCCCGGGTATTTTTATCCTGATCCAGAATGAAATTGACCGTTAAAGGCGCGGCGATGCACCGTTTCGACGTGTTCTGCAGCTATCCTTGCGGCAAAATGATACTTATTCAGTATAATAAAGGACGAATGCATTGTTTTACCATCTTTGTTCTTATCTCAAGGAACTGCTATACTATATGGGTTTTTATGCCTGGGACGATGTGCTGTTCCGGGCGATTCTGGCCGCCATGACTGCTTTCGCCATTGCGGTGCTGATGGCACCTAAAACCATTCGCTGGCTGATGCGAATGAAAATCGGCGACCGGCCGGAATTTCACCATGCGGCATTGAATGAATTAATGCGCGAACGAGCCAACACCCCAACCATGGGCGGCATTATTATCCTGACGGCAATCGCCGGAGCTACAATACTCTGGGCGAAACTGAATAACCCCTTTATTCATAAGGCTTTGTTTATCTTAATCTGGTTTGGCGGAGTGGGCGGGGCCGACGACTGGCTGAAACTGACCAGCAAAACCCGCCAGCACAGCCGCGACGGCCTGAAACCGTGGGAAAAGCTGGTGTTCCAATTCGGCGGCTCGATGCTGGTTGCGTATTTCCTGTATTCCGATTTCCGAAATATTGAAGACGCCAAGATGCTATGGCTGCCGTTCTACAAATACGGCATTCCGCTGGCCACCTGGATATTTGTCATCATCAGCATTCTGTATATTTCGGCTACCAGCAACGCCGTCAATCTGACCGATGGGATGGACGGGCTGGCCTCCGGGTGCCTGGGTGTCGCTTCGACAACCCTGGTCATTCTCTGCTATATTGCCTCGGAAATGATGGGCCGGACCAGCCAGATCAGTTGGGCCAGCTATTTGCTGCTGCCGCATATTCCCCAATCGGGTGAATTGTGCATCTTCTTTGGGGCCCTGACCGGCGCAATTCTGGGCTTCCTGTGGTATAATTGCCATCCCGCCTCGGTTTTTATGGGCGATGTCGGCTCGCTGCCGCTGGGTGCGGCACTGGGCTATGGGGCTATTGTCACCCGCAATGAAATCCTGCTGCTGGTCATCGGCGGTGTGTTTATGATGGAAATGGCCAGCGTCATGATGCAGGTGTGGTATTTTCGCTATACCGGCGGTAAACGCATCTTCCGATGTGCCCCGATTCACCATCATTTTCACTTGGCCGGGTGGTCTGAACCGCAGGTGGTCGTTCGATTCTGGCTGCTGTCCATCGCCTTTGCAGTTGTCGCCCTGGGAACCCTGAAACTCAGATAAATCCGAATCCGACAATCCGGTTTTCTCTTGACGTCTGACCCAAGCCACCCCAAGATACTGCGCACATTCTTTACAGGAGAAATGTTATGGAAAAAAAAGTGATTGTATCGCAATCGGCTCCCAAAGCGGTCGGCCCCTATAGTCAGGCCGTCATGGCCAACAATATGTTTTTTGCATCAGGTCAGCTGGGGATGGATCCGGCCTCCGGGCAAATGGTCAATGGCGGAGTAAAAGAGCAGGCTCAGCAGGTCCTGAAAAACATCACCACGCTGCTGAATGCGGCGGAATTAACCCTGCAAAACGTCGTACAAGTCCAGATTCTTTTGGCAGATATGGGCGATTTTGCCCAGGTGAACGAAGTCTATAAGACCTTTTTCAGCGAACCCTACCCGGCCCGCAGCACTTTTCAGGTGGCCGCCCTGCCTCTTGGTGCCCGCGTCGAAATCCAGGTGGTTGCGGTGAAATAAACCAGCTTTTCACCTAATACATGACAGACATTTGCTTAATATAAAAACTCTAGGCTTATCTTGCATTTTCCAATCGAAACTTGTATAGTAGCTCGCTTTGGAAATATGGTAAGAAACCTAACTTTTTTTGGAGTACACCTAAATGGGTGCGAAAGTTGCGATTGCCGGCGTGACCGGCGCTGTCGGACAGGAATTTTTGAATATCCTTGAACAGCGGAACTTCCCGATGGACAAGCTGGTTTGCTTAGCCAGCGAACGGTCTGTCGGCAAGACCATTACCTTCAAGGGAAATACATATCAGGTTGAACTGCTCACAGAAAACAGCTTTAAGGGAATCGACATTGCCCTGTTTTCGGCGGGTGGTCAGCGCAGTAAAGATTTTGCCCCTGCGGCGGCCAAGGCGGGTGCGGTTGTTATCGATAACTCCTCGGCTTTCCGTATGGACCCGGAAGTGCCGCTGATTATCCCGGAAGTCAATCCGGAAATGATTAAAAAGCACAAGGGAATTATCGCCAATCCAAATTGCTCGACTATCATTGCCAACGTACCGATATGGCCGCTGCATAAAGCCAATCCAATCAAACGGATGATTGTCAGCACGTATCAGGCTGCCAGCGGCGCCGGACAGTCGGCGATGCTGGAGCTGATTGAACAGGCCAAAGAAGTGCTGGCCGGCAAACCCGTGACCACCAAGAACCTGAAATATCAGTTGGCCTTCAACCTGTACTGCCACGACTCCAAGATCGGCCCCAACGGGTATAATGAAGAAGAAGTCAAGATGGTCAAAGAAACGCGCAAGATATTCAATTGCCAGAGTATTGCCATCACCGCGACCTGCGTGCGGGTACCGGTCCTGCGGGCCCACAGCGAAAGCATCAACCTGGAATTCACCGACCCGATTACGCCCGACCAGGTCAAAGACCTGCTGAGCACCGCTCCCGGCGTCGGCATCATCGATGACCGCGAGAAAAACCGCTTCCCGATGCCGGCTATCGATGCCGCGGGCAAGGATGACATCTATGTCGGACGCATTCGGCAGGATGAATCGATTCCGGATAATCGCGGAATCAACCTCTGGGTGTCCGGCGACCAGATTCGCAAAGGTGCGGCATTAAATGCCATACAGATTGCGGAAAAACTACTGTAATTCAAAATTAACGGATGTTTCATAAGGCCGGGCTTTGACCCGGCCTTTTCTTTGTCGGACGATATGGCTGCACGCAAAATCAAACTGATGATTCAATACGACGGCACCTGTTACCACGGGTGGGCGGCTCAGCCGGGACTGCCGACGATTCAGGGCACCATTTGTCAGGCCATCGAAAAACTGACCGGCATCACGGCAGAGGTACAGGGTTCATCCCGCACGGATGCGGGCGTGCACGCCCTCGGCCAGGTGGCTGCTTTTACTATCGATAGCCCCGTTCCGACCGAAAATCTCGTGCGGGCATTAAATAATCTGCTGCCTGACGACATTGCCATACTGCGGGCGGTCGAAGTCCCCGAGACTTTTGACCCCATCAGCGATACCCAAAGCAAAATTTATCGTTATACCATTTATACAGGCTCGGTTCGACCGGTGCTGCAAATCCGCTATTGCTGGCATCGTCCCGGAGCGCTTGATGTTACATCAATGGCCGAGGCTGCCGCGGTGCTGGTCGGAACACATGATTTCAAATCGTTTGCCTCTGCCGGCGACCAGCGGCTCAGTTCCGTGCGAACCATCCTGAAATGCAATGTACACAGCGAGGGTGAATTCATTTATTTCGATGTACAGGCCGACGGGTTTTTGTACAATATGGTACGCAACATCGTCGGCACACTGGCCGAAGTCGGTCGCGGACGCTGGACGGCGGCGGATATCCAGCGGATTCTGGCCGCTCAAAATCGCGCCGAAGCAGGGCCTATTGCCCCGGCCAGCGGACTTTGTTTAATGGAAATTTTTTATTGAGCTTATGCGGATTGTTCATATTATTACCCGGTTGGTTCTTGGCGGTGCTCAGGAAAATACCCTGATTACCTGCCGTCTGCTGGCCCAGCAAGGCCATGAGGTCACTCTCATCACCGGCCCGGCATTGGGGCCGGAGGGGGGACTGTTCAACTGGACTAAAGATGCCGGCTATGAGGTCATCGTTCTGGATTCCATGCGACGGGCAATTCTGCCGGGCAAAGACATCCTGTCCTATCTGCAGCTTAAAAGCCTGCTGCGAAAACTTCAGCCCGATATCATTCATACGCATTCCGCTAAAGCGGGGATCCTGGGCCGCTGGGCAGGACATGCCCTCAGGGGGCAATTTGAGTCAGGCTCGCAAAAACCCTATGTCGTCCACACGATTCACGGGCTGGCCTTTCATGATTACCAAAGCCGCCTGCTGAATCGCGCCTATATCGTCGCGGAAAAATCCGCCGCCAAATGCACCGACGCTTTTATCACCGTCGCCGATGTCATGACCGAAAAATCGCGTGCCGCCGGAATTGGTGTCGATAAACCTTATACCACCGCCTATTCGGCGATTGACGAAGACGCATTCCTGCAAAAACCAGCCGACGACGATATTAAGGCCTTTCGCCGTAAATACGGCATCAGCGATCAGGCCGTGGTCATCATCACGGTCGCACGGCTTGCAGAACTCAAAGGTCATGAGTACATTATCGAATCCGCCAAGCGGTTGGCGGCCCGATATAAGGACTGCTGCTGGCTGTTTGTCGGCGATGGCGCCCTGACGGAACACATCAAAAAACAAATCCGCATGGCCAGTCTCGGCTATCGCATCAAACTGACCGGCCTGCTCCAGCCCGAACAGATTCCCTTAGCGATTCACGCCTCCGATATCCTGGTGCATTGTTCGCTGCGGGAAGGGCTGGCTCGCGTCCTGCCCCAGGCAATGCTGTGTGCCAAACCTGTGGTCAGCTTCGATATTGATGGCGCCAAAGAAGTGGTTAACTCCTCTACCGGTTTTTTGATTGAGCCGCAGGATATTGACGGACTAGTGGATGCCTGTGCGAAACTGATTGAAGACCCCCAACTGCGGCAGCGTCTTGGTCAAAACGGCCAACACAGCGTCACCGAAAAATTCGCCCCCGAAACGATGGTCAACACCATCGAGGCTGTCTATCTGCAGCTTATGGCCTGCCAATATACTTAACAAGTATCCTTTTGCCGCGCGGATGGCCACAGAATGCATTGAAATGGTACATAGCCGCGCCGAACCGGAAATGTTCAATTAGAATCCGTATATAATCGCACGGCGTAATCACCGGACAAGCGACACGATGGCATTGACGCTCTTGAGCGTCGCGCCCTGATTCTGACGGATGATTTTTTGTCCGGCTGCGGCAATCGCGTCTGCAAAATCGGGATTGGTCAGGCACTTTCGTGTGATGTCATATAATTGGTCTGCATCCTGTACTTCCAGGGCACCGTTGCCGGCCAGAAGAACCTCCACAGTCTGCTTGAAATTAAACGTGTGCGGCCCGAACATCGTGCATTTGCCCAGTGCGGCCGGTTCCATCATATCCGACCCGCCCATCGGACACAGCGTTCGCCCCACAAAGACCAGCGTCGAAAGCCCATAAAATCTCTTGAGGTCCCCCATCGTATCGCCCAGGATAATTGCGGGCTTGATGTCGGCTGTGCCATT
>JAFGQP010000287.1 GCA_016935635.1 Sedimentisphaerales bacterium | reverse complement strand
TCTGGCTGGGCGACGAGCCGACAGACATCGAGACATCCCTGGTCCTGAGCCGCGGGGAAGCCGCCGAAACAAACGTCCACAAGGTCCATTCCTTCCTGAAACAGAAGGGAATCCTGATATAATGGATCGCCTGGAAAAAGATTTGACGCGAATCCAGCAGGCCCTTGCCGAAGCCGCCAAGTCCGTGTCGGCCTTTACGCCGGGACGCATCGCGACGGAAAAAAAGGCCGGCGGAGACCCCGTCACCGCGGCGGATTTAGCCGTGGACAAAGTCCTCAAAGAAATGCTGCTGGCACCGGGCGAAGGATGGCTTTCTGAAGAAACGGTGGACAATTCCGATCGACTTGACAGGCAGCGGGTATGGATTGTGGACCCGATTGACGGCACGCGGGAATTTGTCGAAGGGGTTCCGGAGTGGTGTATTTCGGTGGGATTGATCGTAAATGGCAGGCCGGTCGCAGGCGGGATTTTAAATCCGCCGGCAGGTCAGCTTTTTCTCGGGACTGTTGAAGCCGGCGTGACCCTGAACGGCACCCCAGCCCAAGTTACCGAAAAAACAACACTGGCAGGAGCCCGGGTGCTGGCCAGCCGCAGCGAGATACGCAAGGGCCTGTGGAAGCCGCTGGAATCGGCACCGTTTGAGATTGTGCCCTGCGGCTCGATTGCCTATAAACTGGCACAGGTGGCGGCAGGCCTGGCGGATGCAACCATCAGTCTGGCCCCCAAAAATGAATGGGATGTCGCGGCCGGGGCGGCACTGGTCGCCGCAGGCGGCGGAAGAACAGAAATTAAAAACGACCCCCTCAGACCCTTTAATCAGCGTAATACGTTAATGGACGGATTCACTGCATGCGGACAAACTCTTTGGAACATGTTAAACCAGTTGCTTTAACCGTATTTGCACACGGCGTCGAAACTGGAACCGCTCGAAAGAGCACGGGAAAACAGCCTTAATTTCCATAAATCGAGATAAACCATCATGCTCAAGCGGCACTTTGCCATGGTCAATTTTATACGTATTTGTCTCGATGCGGTCGCCGTCGCAACAATATGGAATTTCTGTTATTTCCTCCGCTTTCACTGCGGCCTTTTTTCCTACACTGACATTCCGCGCTATACCACGCATCTGACCCTGACAGTTCCGGTTGTGTTCATCATCGGTTTAAGCAGATACTGGTTTGGAATCTACAAATCCATCCGCATCCAGACCATCGGAACTCAAATTCAAAAGCAGCTCGGCTCAATTGTGCTGGGGTACATCCTGATTATCGCATTTCTGTATTATGCCGAGAAAGCCCCCTACACACGGGTTCTGCTGTTTTTGTTTTTCTTCCTGCTGGTCGCAGGCCTCCTGAGCTGCCACTTTATGCTGGTCAAAACGCTGCGACACATGCGTTCCCGGGGATACAACCAGCGGCATTATGCCATCATCGGCACCGGCAAAAACGCCCTGCGGCTGTTCAGGGATATCCGCCGATGCAGCTACTGGGGACTGACCTGTGCTTTTTTTCTGGACGATAACCCCGGCCTCGACGGAAAAACCATTCAGGGCGTCCCCGTTTACGGATACATTGAGCAATTGCCGAACATCCTGAAGGCCAACCAAATCGACGAGATTTACCTGGCCAAGCAAAGTTCGCCCGCAACGTTTTCAATCCTCGAAAAACTGCAATATTCCGGCATCACCGTTCGCATCCTGCCCGACTGGGGAGGGCTGACGGCTCTGAGCCGTCCCTCGACATTGACAGTGGGCACCAGTGTCTTGTTCACCGCATCGGAGCCGCCATTATCCGGGACGGGATGGATTATTAAAGATGTGTTTGACCGATTAGTCGCCCTTGCGCTGATCATTCTGCTTTCTATTCCGATGCTGATCATTGCGGCACTGATTAAACTAACCAGTAAAGGCCCGGTTTTCTATAAACACCAGCGCCTCGGCATGAATCAGAAAGCATTTCATATCATCAAATACAGAACCATGCGGGAAGGCACCGAAGAGCAGGCCTCCTGGACGGTGAAGGACGACCCGAGGCGAACACGACTGGGCGCCCTTCTCCGTTCGACCAGCCTGGATGAACTGCCTCAGCTGTTCAATGTGCTCAAGGGCGACATGAGCCTCGTCGGCCCGCGGCCCGAACAGCCGGAATATGTCGAAAAGTTTTCCGAAGAATATAAAAAATACATGCTGCGTCATCGAGTCAAATCCGGCATGACCGGATGGGCCCAGATTCACGGCTACCGGGGCAACACCTCCATCAGAAAACGGATTCAGTACGACCTGTACTACATCCAGAACTGGTCACCTGGTCTGGATCTGGTCATCCTGCTGCGAACACTGTTCCATTTGTTCAAGGACCCCAATGCCTATTAAACCGAATCACAGGCTTTTTTTGCTTTTTATCCTGGTCGCTGTGCTGCTGGGCATCTTCAAATCGGCGACGTTTCGGTGTATTTCCAACGACGCAGTCACCTTTCTCGAATTCACGGATCAGTTGCATACGGCTCCGGGGGCGGCCATTCGGGCTTATGATCAGCATCCGGGGTATCCGGCTTTGGTTTTGTTCGCCCAGAATTGCATGAGACTCTGGACGGAGAATCTCACCCTCGAGCAGAAAATCCTGTCCGGCCAGATGGTCACCGGATTCTGTAAAATTATCACGCTGGCAGTCTTATATCTTCTGTTTTGCCGATTCAGCCCGCCTAAAACAGCACTGCTGCATATATTCCTTGTGCTGCTGATTCCGGTGTATGCCGAAAACGGCGGTGACGCTTTGAGTGACTGGCCGTGCCTGATGTTCATGGCGACGGCTTTACTGCTGTATCTGGATGGAATCCGAACGTATAAACCACTCAGCTTCATCCTGTCCGGGATTGCCAGCGGATTGGCTTACCTGATCCGGCCCGAAGGCGCCTTTGTCGTCATCGTGGCGGGAATTTATTATGCATTCACCCTGCTGCGAAAATCACCCCAGGGGATTCCTGCATTGAAGTGCCTGCTGATGATGGGACTGACGGCCGCCCTGTTTGCGGCCCCCTATATGATCTATAAAGAATCTCTGCTTCCCAAAAAAATTCTCAACAGCAACCGTAATAAAACCGTTCAGGCCCGGCAAACACCCCCCGCCTCCGAAGTAATAAATACAGACAATACCCTGCGGCAGCCAGTCCGGTGCGGTTTCCTGCCGGACATCTTCAAAGGCCCCCTGCGTTTTATCGATAAATTAGCCAATGTCATCTATCTCTTAATTGTCCCCATTGCCATGGCACTCTTTTTCAAGCTCAGGCGATTGGCCAGACTGGATATACCTGACCAGGTGCTGACCATCTTTCTGGCCGTCTGGTTTGGCCTGCTGATGTGGCTGTATTGTTACGCCGGGTACATCAGCCATCGCCATATTATGCCGTTTGTTCTCTTTTCGATGGCATGGTGCTGCAAGGGATTGGCCCTGCTTGCCAGACGCTGCTGCCAAAACACGGACACCCGCCGCAGGTTTGCCTGGGTGTTCATCATCGTCGCTATCGTCATTTTTATCCCCAAGCTGATTCGCCCCGCCCATGCCGACAAGGCTCATTATACAGCGCTCGGCTTATGGCTGAATAACAACATCCCGCAGGATGCAAGGCTGGGCGTGTTCGACAATCGCATTGGATTCTATGCCCAGAGAGCATACAAAATACGTCGCCGTCCCATTGAGGCGGATTATTTTATCGTGCGAAAAAATTCTGAGGATGCAGTCTTTCTTCCTAAAAACGCCCCAAAACTGCAAACGGGCATGGAATCCGTGGATCAGGCAATTGACATCTATCAGCTTACTGCCAGGCGTCCCACACCGACTCGATAAACTCGAGCATCTGGCTCTGGTACCGTTCAGTATTGAATCGCAGGGCATTCCGGCGGCAGTGTTCCGGCGAAAACCGGTCTTCGATCTGTTCAAATCGTTCAACGGCATGCAACAGCGACTGCGGAGACGGATCCTCATACAGAATGCCTGTCGCACAGTGACTGTCGGCCGAATCAATCCCGACCACCGTTTCCATCGCCCCTCCCGCCCCATAGGCAATCACCGGCTTGCCGCAGGCCTGGGCCTCCAGCGGAACAATCCCGAAATCCTCCTGCCCCGGAAAAATCAGCGCCCTGCAATTGGCCAGAAGCTGTTCGACCATCGCATCATCCGGGTTATCAACAAATTCCACATTCGGCAGGCGGCACCGCTTCAACCGCTCGGATTCTGGCCCCCGCCCGGCAATGATTAGTTTTCGATTGGACCCGCTGAACGCCTGGATGGCGACATCAACACGCTTATAGGGAACCCATGCCGACAGAACCAGATAATACCCGTCGGAAGTGGTAGACATCTGAAACCGGTTGACATCCACCGGCGGATAAATGACCTGCGAATCCTGATTATAGCAGCGTTTGATCCGCTGCTGAATGTGATGACTGTTGGCAATATAATAATTCACCCGTCCGGCCGAGGCAATATCCCACGGTTTCAACCGCGCCAGCATCTGCGAGACGATTCGCTTTTTAATGAACCCCATATTCGCGGTATAGTGGCTCTGCATATCCCACAAATACCGCGCCGGCGTGTGGCAATAGCAAATATGCGGAATCCGGGGGCTGGTCTGCACCCCTTTGGCCACGCAGTGACTGAAACTGATAACGACATCGTAAGGAGTGAAATTAAAGGATTCGATAGCCTTCGGAAACAACGGCAGATAATGGCGAAATGTTTTCTCATTTCCGGGCAATCTCTGGATAAAGCTGGTCCGCACGGTATGGCCATCAAAGGCCCCGCTGAAATGCTGGGGGTAATAGACCAGCGTAAAAATATCCGCCCCGGGAAACACCTCGCAAATGGCCTTCAGGCATTTTTCCCCGCCCCGCATCCCCGTCAGCCAGTCGCAGACTAAGGCGATCTTTGTACCCGCAAGCGTCTTAGCGGGCCGGCACTCCATTGAACTCAACTTTAACATAGGTTGACATCATACCACCAAATGTCCGGCTATACAATCAGCAATGTAATGATATTTCGTAACCATCGGGATTTAAAGAGCTTATGACGCAGCAACACACGCCGTCGCGCAAGCCAGCCCAGTTCATCCAGCCGGGCAAAGTCCTCAATCATTTCCCGACTTTTCAAATCCAGTAAACACCCATAACGCTGCTCAAAGGCCTTCGCCTGCCTGACATTCTGATAAAACCGCTCGCGAGCAATACCCGGCCCGGCAAGCGTTCTTTTGATAAGGTAATCCATGCCGTATCGCGTTGCACCATAGATATTTTTGGCATGCTGTCGATATTTCATAGTGGTTTCAGGCAGATATACAATCCTGCCCGCCGCTGCCGCCAGCAGGGACAACCAATGGTCATGCATTACCGCCTCCGAAGGAATCCGCCCGCAGCAATCGGCCAGCTTCCGGTTGATCATCATCGTGCAGCCGCAGGGGATATTCTGGACCAGCAGATGCCGCAGCAGGATACGGCCCGGATTCAGATACTGATAGGCAAAATAGGACGCATCAAGCACCGACAGCCGCTCATCAGCGACCTGCATATCCGTAAACACCAGCACAGGCATATCAGGGCCATACTGCCGCTCGGCAGCCTGCATCGCTGAAAATGTCTTGCTGATTTTATCGGAAAACCACACGTCATCATGGTCACAGAACATCATATAGGGAGCTTGACTGGCAGACAGAAGCGCCGAAAAATTCTCGCAGGCCGATATTCGCCCCTGCGAAGGTACAATCAGAATTTTATCGGGATAACGACACTGCCAGGACTGGATGATATCCGGCGTCGTGTCCTCGGACCCGCCATCCCGAATCACCAGCCGCCAATCCCGATTGTCCTGCAGCAGGATGGAATCCAGCGTCTCATGGATGAATCGGGCAGAATTATATGTCGCCAGCAGGATATCCATCATGGCTGAATTAGCTCACCAGTTAGACCGTACCAGGATGAATGCAGCCTCTCCATCAGGTGCATCCCGTCCTATCATAATCAAGCCAGTCACTGCAATCCCACTCCAATAGTTGTTCCAACTGATTGATCTCCTGTTCATAACGCTGCCGGAGATAATTCCACGCTTCATGGGTCATCGGCTCGGAATAAACCCCTTTGCGTTCCAACCTTGGTTCAATATGAATTGAATAGCCCACTCCAAGAAACTGAAAGACCCGATCCATTACTGCCTGCGGATTGTTTCTAAGCTCTTCATGCCTCAGAATCAGGGTACGATGGACAGGAAAATATCTCCAGACCCGGTTTAATTGCTCTACATAAAAACCGCGATCCACATAAGAATACACACGATGCTGCAAAGGCCTGGCCTGGAGAAGCCTCTGCGATTCAGTTGTAATCGCCTCATAAAAAGAAACAGTCTCCGCCCCCCTGCCTGTTTCCATATTCCAGTGTGAATATGCCCGCGTGATGGGATTCCGCAGGATAACAATGATGCCGATCTGCGGATTATATTCCCGGATGCGCTTCATGGAGTCCGACCAATAGATATAAATCGGCGTTATTTCGCCGAGCTTGACATGGAATGAGTCAGGGGTAAACTGGCGGTGATAGATGGAATAATCTGCCGACTGATTTTGAAAGTATTCTTCGGTATCAAAATAATGAAGCTCTTTCTGCTCTGGTATATAGATTTCCGGATGCTGATTGAGATAGGAAAAAAGGGCCGTTGTCCCCGCTTTCTGAACACCAGCAACCAGAAAATCAATTCTGTTTTTACTGTTTTCCCAACCCTTCATGGCTGCATCATTCATTTCCAATATTTCTCAATCCGCTCTTTTGCCGTGCTGCGTAACTGCTGACACCACTTCCGACAGTCAATCACCGCCAGAAAACATTTGTCCGCCGGGATGCCGGGGTGCCATGCCATGCTGCCGAACACGCGAAAGGATGCCATCTTGAATCCCTTGAACAGGCTTTCATCAAGCGTGTTGACATGCGAGGGAATGCGATTGATTTCCTTGTACGGCGCCAGAACAAACGCAAATCCCCGGCAGACCCGAACCAGGTGCTCACAGAATTTTCGCGGCTCGGGAACATGCTCAATCACCGCGTTGCAGAAAACAAAATCCCATTGTTTATCCGGCAAATTGAACAAATCCGCCACCATATAATTAATCTTGGGATACATCGTCTTCACCCACCGCTGACGCACCGGGGTGTTGTCCACGGCATCCACGTGAATCTTGGAATAGATATAATGATCCGAGTGAAGCAGCGTAATAATATTGCTTCCGGCGCCGGAGCCGGCACCGACATCCAGCATCTTTAATTCATCCTTGCGCAGGTAATACTGTTTTAATATCGCGTGAAACTCGGGAATACAGTCGATCATGAACTGGGCCGACTGGGCACCCCAGCCATATTCAAAATCCGGACGCGGCAGCTTGTTTCTCGGATTGGGATCAAACACCGCATCCTTGAGCGTATCGACCAGCCCCTGCCACGCCGCAGCAACGTCGTTGAATTCCGCATCTTTGAGCTGCGGAACCTTCCGGACAAGTTCCTGAAGCTCGGCCATTTTTTCAATCAACGCATCTTTTGTTGTCTTTGGATCCACAGTCCTGCTCTCCATCATTCATATCCACGGAATACAAACACTCATCCTGATCCCGCCTGAACGGTCCGTTTCAGCCGCGTGCTTGTTCTGCTCGCAAAACAATCATACCCGCCGGTTCTATTTGAACAGACGCCTCATTTTTCTGAACCACACCGTATGCCGCCATGACCTGGACGTGTACACCTCATACAGTTCCGAACGATAGCGGGCAATCTCCTGCATTGTTTGTTCCATCGCATGCCGGGCATCGTCAAGGGCTTTGGTTTTGTTCTCAATCTCAGCGTTCAGCTCCGCAGCGGCCTTTTCCTTTTGTCCGAGTTCATCCCCAAGCCCCTGAATGCGCGACAAAGCCCGCTCTTTTTCCTGCAAGACATCATGAAGCTGCCGGCCAAGGCTGTCTGCCTGGGCCTGAATATCATCCCGGATTGCATTGAGTCGGTCCACCTGGTCGCGGTATTGCTCGATATCGCGTTCGGCCAGCTCAACCCGGCCAAGCGCCACTTCCAGCGCCTTTGTCTTCGATTCAAGTGCAGCTTCCAATTCCGCGGCCGCCTTGTCCTGGTGTGCAATGTGCTTTCGAGCCTCGGCAAGCGCCTTATGCGTATCGTCAAGCTCGGCTTTCAATCGCAGCGTATTCTTCTGCTGCCATTGCAACGTGCTCTGAGCCGCAACAAGATCCTGCGTCGTCTTGTCAATCACCGCTTTCAGCTCGACTGCCGCTTTTTCCTTTTGAGCGATCTCCGCCTCAAGGCATTGAATCCGGGAGGTCCCCGATTCAATCTGCCGCTTTGCCTCAGTCAGTTCCTGTCCGGCGGCAGCAAGTTGTGCCCGCAGTTCATCGCGCAAAGCACTGACCTGTGACAATTCCCTGCGGCAGTCCACAATCGTCTGCTCCATCCCCGCAGCAATGCGCCGTGATTCCGCAAGCAATTGTTCCATCTCGGCTGCAATGGCCTGCGACTCTGCAAGTGCCTTTGCTTTATCCTGAATCTGAGCCTCAAGCTCAGCATTGCGATGCTCTTTTTGAGCGTTATTCTGTTCAAGAGACTGAACCTGAGCCTGTAAACCGTCATGCTGCTGCCTGAACTGCTCTGCCTGCAGATTCGACGCTGTCAGCTCATCCCGTTTTTCCTGCAGCCGTGATTTCAGCGTATCGACATACCCGTACATCGGCATCACCCAGCTTCGCAGAAGCTGCGCATCCGGCAAATCTTTCAGCAGATCAGGCACATCCGACAAAGCCAGCTGCCTGCCGCCGGCATAGGCCTTTAATCGCTCATACAGCGTAAATACATACTCATAGCGTCCCTGAAACATCGCTGTTGCTGCCTGGCTGACATTGTGTCGTTTCAGCTCTTTTTCCAGGAATTGCCTGCCGTATTCTGCCAGCCTGTCGGGCAAAACCGGCCTGTCCAGAAACCGCCCGATACGACTCATCATCGCATCCGGCTCCGCCAGCAATTCATCAAACCCGACAATCCAGTTCCGGTCATCCCGCAGATCCCTTAGCAGGCGGTCATTATACCAGTACCACAGGTTGAGCGTATAATCCACGTCTTTGCCCGCCAGATGAAAATCCGGAAACGTATGATAGCGGGTCTGCTGCGACAGCGCCACCTCCAGCGGATGACGCAGGGCAATCACACGATACACCTCTGCGCCTGCTTCCCGCAGCACATCCTCCCAGAACGGCAGCAGCACAGAAAACCGCGGATCTTTCATGCCCCAGACAGGGCAATCCCCGAAACGGGCATTCAGCAGCTCCATCGCCTGGCTGCGATAGTCTTTATACTCAGGAGATTCCATCTCCAGTGTCAAACAAGCTCCGATTTGTTCCCACGACGCACCACAGCCGTTCAAAATCCGGTCATTGAGCCGCACCACATCCGAATTCTCAAAAAAGCCCTTGGGATTATCCCGCCCCGTATGATTTTTCTCCATCGCCAGCGGGATGTCCAGGGCATAATGGATTCCCGCCATCAACGCGGATGTCCCCGACCGATGCATTCCCAAAACCAGGACGACCTTTCGCTGTCCGGCGCTGTTCATGGCAGGTTCTCCTTCTTGTCCCGGGCTGAGGGCTGTTTGGCCCTGCCCTGATGCAGCAGCAGAATCCAGGCATAATAAAGGTACCCCCGCCATCGCCGCATCATACGCATGACAGGCCGCTTGGCCGCTGCTGCCTGCGGTGACTCTGCCTGCGCCACCAAACCAGGTGATGAAGCGTCTGCAGCCGCAGGGGAACAAACCGCACGCATCGATTCAAACCCCGACAGCAGCTTAAGAGACTGCCTCTTTTCATCGCTCAGGTTCGGCAGCGAGCTGGCAATCGCACCATCAATCATCCGATATAAATCCGGATCCACCCCCCGAATAAAGGCAATGATTGCATGGGCCGCCTCCGGCGTTAAACCGGTATAAGGCACATACTCCTCCTGGAGATCCGGCAGCGCATTATAAAACAGCCGGCCGTCCTCCCGCCCCATATAAAGCCGCGCCACCGTTTCATTGATCCGGGCATATTTTTCAATGACACTCAGACGCTCCCGGGGCGATAACATGCCATGCTTATCCGATTGCACCTCGGATTCCTGCCCGAGGGTTGTCGAATATTTCAGCAGCGCCCCCACCAGCCTGTCACGCACATCCCCGCCCAGCCCCAGACCATACACAATATGCATAAAGGTCATGGCATCGCGTGATAATCGCGGATTAATATCCTTTTTCGGGAGCTGGTAGTCCGCCGTCAAGTCCAGTCCCAGCACATGATGCAGAAAATCACCAAACAGGCTCTGCCCGTAAAATTGCTGTTTTTCATACGGCCGTACCACAATCGCCTCCCGGCCGAATTGCTTTTCCCAGCGCCCCAGCACCAGCTCATAATTCATGGCATGTTCAACCTTGGGCAGATAGTACAGCACATTCTGAAACGGTTCACCGGTGACTTTCATATGCTGATTATACCGGCTCATCAACAGGTCATCCTGCCGGCGGACATAAGCAATGATTTTCACATCGAAATGCTCGCACAGGGAAACAAGCTTGAAGGCATGACGCCCATGCCACAGGTATTCACTCGACAGCAGCACATCCCCGTCAAGTGCAATCACCTGCTCCAGATAATCCTCCAGCGGCAAAATATTGGAATCCGGCATAAAAAACTGCCGCTCCTTGGGCTCATAACAGCTTGTCGCCAGGCCATGATGGGCAAACTGGTGAATCCCGATTTCAGGATACAGAATATGATGAGACTCCAAAACAGCCCGGTTCTGGAAAAAAAACTGCTGCAGGGCCGACGTCCCCGTCTTTCCAGCACCAATATGCAGATAGAGCTTTCGCTTGCTCATGATGTCGCTTTACCGCCTTGTATGTTGTGTCGCATATCCATATTCACGGTCACAGCCCTGCCGGCGTCCTTCACGGAAGACTCGACTCAGATTGCACCCGGTCCGATTCCTCACGATACACGTGCCGCTGCCACCGGCCCCACTTTTTCTCATAAATACGCTTATTCTCCTCGAATATCCTCTGGCGTTCCTGTCCCAACTGGTTAAATGACGCCGACAGATGATGATGCACAAAACTGTCCTCCACCACCACAATTCGATACCCCGCCAGCCGGACCCGCCTGCAGTAATCATCATCCTCAAAAAATCCCATCCGGAACTGCTCGTCCAGTTCGCCGACCTCCTCAATAATCCTGCGGGGAATCGCAACACAGAAAAATGCCACCGTCTCCAGCCGCAACAATTGTCCGCGATGAGCCTGGATATATTTAAACGACTCGGCCTCCATCTCCCGCATGTCGCGATAGGCGATATTGATCCTGGCTTCATTGCCGATATTGTTGGTGATCGGCCCGGCAAGCCCGATGGTCTTGTCCCGCATCAGCGGCCAGATCAGATTCTGCAGCCACCCGGGAGCAGCATAGGTATCATTGTTCAGCAAAACAATATACTCGCCGGTGGCCTTTCGGATGCCGACGTTGTTGCCTGCTGAAAATCCCAGGTTCGTCCGGTTGCGGATCAGGCTATAGTTGGGCCGCCCGGCAATATACGCCGAAACATACTCCGCCGTATCGTCCTGCGAGGCATTGTCCACGACAATCACTTCATAATTGGGATAATACGTATTTCGCTCGATGCTTTCCAGGCAGTTCCGGGTAAACTCCAGATTATTATAGGCCAGAATCACAATGCTGATCCGCGGCAGGGATTGCTCAATCGCCTTTTCAAAGGCCTCCGCTCGAACAGCCCAGTCCTGCGTCCGGGCCCAGTCGCGCCGGCGTTCGGCAAGCTTTAAATCCCCGCATTCCTTCATCGCGTCCCCGATTTTATCCAGAAACTCCGCGTGGGAATGCCCGATATGTATATGCTCCGTCAGCAGACACAACTCCGGCATCGCCGTCGCCACAACGGGCTTTCCGGCACTGAGATACTCATACACCTTGACCGGATTGGTCGCCTTGGTCAGTTCGTTAATCTTGAAAGGAATAATCGTAATATCGAAATCATGCAGACGGCCCGCCACCTCCCCATAAGGCACCTCCCCGACCAGTTCGACATTCGGAATCGTCTTGAGCGGTGCGGTATTGCAGCCTGCTGTCGAACCCACCAGCACAAACGTGTACTGCGGATAACGGCGCGCCGCTTTGGCAACCAGCTCCACATCAAACCATTCCGAAATCGCCCCGATATACCCCACCACCTGCTGTTTGCGTCGTGCAGGCCGATGATGTCCGTGCGGCTGTGCAAACTTCTCAAATTCCGTCCCGTTGCGGACAATCTTCGTCGGACGCCACCGGCTGACATTCCGATACAGGTAT
>JAFGQP010000286.1 GCA_016935635.1 Sedimentisphaerales bacterium | reverse complement strand
GCTTTCTTCATCTGGTTTCTCCACAGTAATTGACTCAAATAGTTATTTTGTCGCCAGAGATTATATCGATTAAAGCTTATCCCTGCAATGTCCGGATGACGCCGCGCAGATACCCGACTGACTCAGCCAGTCCGACCTGCGGTGCATCCTGATCTTTTTCATACTCAAATGCCGCCAGCCTGTTATAGCCGATCTTATCCAGTGCCCAAACCACTGCAGGAATATCAATGACCCCGCGTCCCATTTCAACGGTGCCGCCCCTGGCCTCCGCGGCGTTGACATCCTTGAAATGGAAGTCGAGCAGCCGGTCGGCGACTTGGGCGATTTCCTGGGCCGGGTTGATGCCCGAACGCATGGTATGTCCCAGGTCAATGCACAGCCCCAGGCGCTTGTCGCGGTTTTTGATCAATTCATAAGCACCTGCTGCTGTCGGATACAGCTTATCTCCGGGACCATGATTATGAATAGCCACAGTCATATCATATTCTTTGCAGCAGGCTTCGGTTAAATCCAGCAATTCATGATTGGGCACACCGACAATGACGCGAATGCCGACGTTTTTGGCAAATTCAAAGGCCTGCTTGACCTGATCGGCGGTCTTCATATAAATTACGCCGCACGCATAAAAGTCCAGCCCCGCGTCCCGCACCTTCTGAGCCAGAGCCTTCTGTTCCTCGACGGGCTTATTCATCTGCAGATGAAAATCCTGCTTGATGGAAATACACTCCAGCTTTAGTTGTTTTGCGATGGCAAGGGTCTTGTCCAGGTCCAGCTTGCGCGTGGTGTAAGAAGCCAGACCGATTTTATAGGCAGGTTTGCCGATTTTTGATACACTGGCTGTGTCCGTGTTTGTCTGGGCAGGACTCTGTCCGCTTGCGGCCACGATGGTTCCCAGGCCGGCCAGCTTCAATAGGTCTCGCCGGGATGCGAATGATTGCATTAGGTATCCTCCAAAAATAGGTTTTTCTTTTAGGACGCTGTTCATCAAAAGAAAGTTATCCATATTTGTCAAGGAAATTTCACACGTCTTGGGAAAATTCGGTGTTTTTCCTTGACAAATCCCGCGGTCAGACCAAAATGGCGCGTATCAAAATGCCGGGGCGGTCCGTGTGCCGTTGCTGGCAAGCTATTCTTTACTTGTTATTAAATAAGGAGTTAGCAATGAGTCAATCGGATCATTCATTGTCCCGCCGACAGTTTCTAGCCGATGGCTGCAAAGTTTCTGCCGGGGTATTAGCTGCTGGAGCTTTAGCCTCCTGTACAACCCCTAAAAAAACCGGAGCCATCCCCACCCTTAAACCCTTCGGAGCCAATGATCGCATCAATATCGCCGTCATCGGTGCCCGCAGCCGCGGCTGGGCGATCACTGGAGACTGCTTGGCTTTGCCGGGCATTCACCTCAAGGCTATCTGTGATCCTGACGGCAATGTCCTGGATAAGCGGGCTGCCGAAATCGAAAAGAAAAAGGGCTATAAGCCCGATACTTATAAAGACATGCGCAAGATGTTCGAAGACCCGCAGATCGATGCGGTGCTGATAGGGACCCCCAATCACTGGCACGCGCTGGCAACGGTCTGGGCCTGTCAGGCCGGCAAGCATGTCTTTGTGGAAAAACCCGCCTGCCACAATGTTTTTGAAGGCCGCAAGATGGTCGAAGCTGCCCGTAAATACAACCGGCTTGTCCAGGTCGGCTTCCAGAACCGCTCGATGCGCAGCGTCCGCAAGGCGATGGCCTTTCTCCATGAAGGCGGCATCGGCGATATCTACATGGCCCGCGGCCTGTGCTACAAGCCCCGTGACCCCATCGGTATCTGCAAAGACGGCATCGGCACCGGCCCCGATTACACCTATTACGCTTTTAACAGCAAGGGCGAAAACTACACCGCTGAATACATGGCCAATGTCGATTACGACAAATGGACCGGCCCGGCACCGCTTCAGCCCTTTAACTACAACCGCTTCCATTACAACTGGCACTGGAATTATCTCTATGGCGGTGGTGACATCGCCAATCAGGGCCCTCACCAGTTCGACGTGGCCCGCTGGGGACTTAACAAGCAGGAACACCCCATGCGCATCAGTTCTTTCGGCACCCTGATGCCCATCAAGAGCGACCAGGACACTCCGCACACCCAGACGGCCAGCTTCGAATACGCCGATAAGGTCATCTTTGTCTTCGAAGTCCGCGGCCTGTATGCCAACGAGGAAATGGGTGTCGGCGTCGGCAATTTCTTTTACGGCTCCAAGGGCTGGATGTGGATTAACGGTACCAAGTGGGCGACTTTCTTCGGCCGCAAAAACGAACCCGGTCCGACCTCCGATGCCAGTGAAGAAGATACCGCAGCCGACCCGATGAATGTCGCCGGTGCCGGCGGCGGCGGGCACATGGGCAACTTCGTTGCGGCCCTGCGTTCCGGCAAGGTCTCCGACCTGACCGCCGACATCGAACAGGGCTTTATGTCCAGCGCCCTTCCGGCCCTGGCCAATATCTCTTATCGCGTTGGGCGGACCATCCATTTCGACGGCAAAAAAGAACGGATCATCGACGATTCCGAGGCCGATAAACTGCTGACACGCAAATATCGCAAGCCCTATGTTGTTCCGGATGTGGTTTAAGTGAATCGATCAGGCCGGTTGTGTAACCTTATGCGACCGGCCTTTCGTCTATACATGTTGTTTCTGTTAACAGCTTGTCGCACCCGTGCAGGCGGGGATCCGGCAGCGACTCGAAGGTTATTATTTTTGTGTTTTGAAGTTAAAATTTGGAAAATTTTCATATTGAGGTTTCTATGAAAGCAATATCAGGTATTCTGGTCGGTTTAATGTGTCTGGTCATCACTTCGTGCGACTCAGGTGCTGCTGCCGAGAAAAAATGGACCGTTCTGTTTAACGGCAGTGATGTCTCTGCCTGGCGCGGTCACAACAGCGACAAATTCCCCGCCAAAGGCTGGTTTGTTCAGGACGGTCTGCTGGTCTTCGACCCCGCCAAAGGTTCCGGCGGAGACATTGTAACCGTCAATGAATACAGTGATTTCGAACTGCAGCTCGAAACCCGCCTGTCCAAAGGCGCCAACACCGGCATCAAATATTTCGTCGTCGAAAGCCTGTCCAAGGGCAGCGCCGGTCTGGGACTTGAATACCAGCTTCTTGATGACGCAAATCACCCCGACGCTAAAGCCGGCAAAAGCGGCAACCGTACTTTTGCAGCACTGTATGACCTGATTGCCCCGGCCCCGGAAAAAGTCGTCAAGCCCATCGGTGAATGGAATACCGTTCGTATCGTTTCCAAGGGCAAAACCGTTCAGCACTGGCTCAACGGCAAGAAAGTTGTCGAATACACACGCGACGACCCTGCTTTCCGCGAAATCGTCGCCAACAGCAAATACAAGAATATCCCCGGCTTTGGCCTGGCCGAGAAAGGCCGCATCCTCCTGCAGGACCATGGAAACCTCGTCTGTTTCCGCAATATCAAAATTCGTACCTTCTGACGGATACACAAGATTCAGTGTTGTTCTTTGCAGGCAGGTCTGAGGGCCTGCCTTTTTTATTCATTTCATACAATTGCAGGGCAACTGGTATGGTGATTTGTATTCATAGAAAAAAATGCCGAACAATTTAAGACAAATCATATATATAAATACTATATATTAATACGGTGTCATTTTTGGATTTATGTTGACATCTATGGACATTACAGTATAGGATTCCAGTATGTCCTTTTGAGGGCAAATATTACTGTGGAGAACCATAGATGCAATTGTCAGTAAAAGATACAGCGTCGCTGTTAAATGTTTCTGAGAAAACGATTTATCGCTGGATTAAGCAGGAATCGATACCGTTTTATCGAATCAATGAGCAATTCCGATTTAATCGGTCCGAATTGCTGGATTGGGCTACCTCCCGGCGGATTCAGGTTTCCCCTGAGATTTTCAAGGAAGTGGATCCCAATAAAACACCGCTGCCCAGTCTGGCTGACGCATTGAAGGCCGGAGGTATCTATTATCGCGTTGGCGGCACAGATAAGCCGTCCGTTCTGCGGGCCATTGTGGATGTGCTGAATCTTCCGGAGGAAGTGGATCGCGAGTTCCTGTATCAGGTGCTGATGGCACGCGAAACCCTCGGTTCGACTGGTATCGGCGAAGGAATAGCGATACCGCACGTTCGGAATCCGGTTGTTCTGCATGTTTCCAAACCCAGCATGGCCTTATGTTTCCTGGATCACCCCATTGATTTTCATGCGATTGACGGCCAGCCGGTCGGGACGTTGTTTACCCTGACCAGCCCCACTGTCCGGGCGCACCTGCATATGCTGTCGCGTCTGGGTTTTGTTTTGCAGAATCAGGAATTTAAGACAGCCCTGAAGCGTCAGGCCTCACGTGAGGAATTAATGGAGACGCTGGCGCGTGCCGAAGCCTCGCTGCCTACAGCCCCTGTAATTCAGACTAGTCAGGCCAAATGATTTGAAGTGAAAGGATGCCGACGGATTGCCGGCCTGAAAGGACGCATAGATGTCTTTATCCCTGATCCTGATAGCGATTGGTCTTGCAGCCGCCAGCGGCCTGCCGGGACTGGGTCTGTCGCGGTCATCGGTCTGGGGGCAGAGACTATCGGCAGGATTTATGGCACTGGCAGCTATTTTAGGATTGAGCGGTGCCGCAGCGGGCTTATTCACGCAGCATAATCCAATCATCAATTTTCCCTGGCAGGCAGCAGGACATTCCTTCGTTGGCCTCGATGCCCTGAGTGCATTTTTCCTGTTTCCGATTTTTTTGATGGGCGGTCTGGGGGCGATTTACAGCCTTGGCTACTGGTCCCAGCGTCAGTATCCGCACAATGGCCGGAAACTTCGTCTATTCTGGGGGCTGCTGACGGCGGGGATGGCGCTTTTGGTGATCAGCCGGCACGCGATGGCCTTTCTGTTTGGATGGGAAGTCATGGCCCTTGCGGCATTTTTTCTGGTTGTCACCGAAGATGAAAAACCCGAGTGCTGTCAGGCAGGCTGGATTTATCTGATTGCCACACATATCGGCACATTGACGTTGTTTGGCATGTTTGCCCTGTGGCGGTGGGTTACGGGTTCCTATACCCTGACGCCGGTCGCCCACGATGCCATCAGTTTGCCGGTGATGAATATAATGTTTCTTATGGCGCTGGTAGGTTTTGGTCTTAAGGCGGGCCTGATGCCGCTGCATTTCTGGCTGCCGGGAGCTCATGCCAATGCTCCCAGCCATGTCTCGGCGATGCTGTCAGGCGTAGTGCTCAAGATGGGCATCTACGGCCTGGTACGATTTCTGTGGCTTCTGTCTGATCCGCCTGCTGTCTGGGGCGGGCTGATTCTTCTGCTGGGTGCAGTCAGCGGCCTGCTGGGTGTCGTATTCGCTATTGGTCAGCATGATCTCAAGCGTCTGCTGGCCTATCACAGTGTTGAAAACATCGGCATTATCCTGATGGGTCTTGGCCTGGCGATGCTGGGTCGGTCGCTGGACCGGCCCGAATGGGTTGTGCTGGGACTGGCCGGCTGCCTTTTGCATGTCTGGAATCACAGCCTCTTCAAATCGCTGCTGTTTTTATGTGCCGGCTCGGTTGTGCACAGTACGCATACCCGCCGGATTGATCAGCTTGGCGGGCTGGCCAAAACCATGCCGTGGACTGCGGCCATGTTTCTGGTCGGTGCGATTGCCATCTGTGGTTTGCCGCCGCTGAACGGATTTATCAGTGAATTATTCGTGTATCTGGGCCTGATGGGGGCGATGACCTCGAATGGTCTTGCAGGATCAGCTGTGGTTATTGTCGCGCCGGTGCTGGCGATGATCGGGGCGCTGGCGGTGGCCTGTTTTGTGAAGGTTTATGGCGTGGTTTTTCTCGGCAGCCCGCGTACCGCGTCTGCGATGCATTCCAGCGAGGCCCCGGCTTCGATGCGGTGGCCGATGGGAGTGCTTGCCGTCTGCTGTGCGGTCATTGGCATTGTGCCGATTGTGCTGACTCCGATACTGGATTCTGCAATTGCCGTCTGGATGCTGGATTCGGATATCATGTCGCCCAGCGTCTGTATGGCGGCCCCGCTGGAAGCTGTCAGTGTTCTGGCTATTGTGCTGATTGCATTGTTTGCGGTATTGTCCCTGGTCCTGCGGCTGCGTCATTATCCGCTGCGATCCACGGTGACCTGGGATTGCGGTTATGCCGCTCCGACAAGCCGGATTCAGTATACAGCGTCCTCGCTGGCTCAGATGATAGTAACTTTGTTTAACTGGGTGCTGCGTCCCGGGATGCACAGGCCGCATATCGAGGGTGTTTTTCCCCATGCGGCTCAGATGCACAGCCATGTGGATGATGCGGTTCTGGATAAGCTGCTGCTTCCTTTCGGGAGCAGGATTGAAAAGTGGTTTGGCTGGTTTCGTCGATTCCAGCACGGTATGATACAACAGTATGTGCTCTACATCCTGATTGCGGTAATCCTGATGCTGAGCACATTGATACCCTTTGAGGAATTTATTACGCGTCTGTTTGCGCGATAAAATACCCAACGGGCATGATTATGCAGCGAGCAGCAGAAGCACGTGGTTGAAGTTGCTGTACTTAGCCGCGCCGAAACGGAAAATTTCGAGTAGGATCAGTAGAAAAGAATACGGATACCGCCTGGTATGCGGTCCGTATCAAGGATATGAAAATAATATGAGTGCGTGGATGATACTTGCGGCGATTGCCGTATTGGGCTTGAGTGGTCTTCCGGCGTGTGTGTTTTCGTCACGCCGGGCAGCAGGGCAGCGGCTGACAACCCTGCTGATGCTGCTGGGCAGCGGACTGGGATTGAGCGGTGTTGTGATGTCGCTGAATGAATCAGCAACGGCGTCGCTGAGTGCAGCGTGGTTTCTGCCCTGGGGACGATTTGCTGTTTCAATCGATTCGCTCAGTGCTCTGTTTCTGCTGCCGGTTTTTGTGGTGCCGGCGCTGGGTTCGATTTACGGTCTGGGCTATTGGAAACAATCCGAGCATCCGACCAACGGCCGACGGCTGGGTCTGTTCTATGGTCTGCTGGCCGGGGCGATGGCACTGGTGACGATTTCCCGTGACGGCGTTCTGTTTCTGATTGCCTGGGAAGTCATGGCGATTGCCGCCTACTTTGCCGCCACGGCCGAAGATGATAATCCCGAGGTCCGCCGTGCGGGCTGGGTCTATCTGATAGCGACTCATGTCGGGACCCTGTGTCTGATTGCCATGTTTGCCCTCTGGAACCGGGCGACAGGTTCCTTTGCCCTGAGTTCGGCTCAAAGCCTGTCCTCGGAACTGGCCGGGGCGCTCTTTATCCTTGCAGTCATCGGTTTCGGCTTCAAGGCGGGTCTGATGCCCCTGCATGTCTGGCTGCCCGGCGCTCACGCCAACGCTCCCAGCCATGTCTCGGCGGTTATGTCCGGCGTCATGCTCAAAATGGGCGTGTACGGGATTGTCCGGATGACGGCGCTGCTGCCGGCCCCGGACATGTGGTGGGGCGGTGTCCTGCTGGCTGTGGGGGCGGTCACGGGAATTGCAGGCATAGCCTTTGCGATTGGTCAGCACGACCTCAAACGTCTCCTGGCTTACAGCAGTATCGAAAATATCGGTATTATTGCGATGGGCCTGGGCCTGGCACTGCTGGGCCGTACACAGAATCGTCCCGACTGGGTCCTGTTGGGGCTGGGCGGGGCGCTGCTGCATGTCTGGAATCACAGTCTGTTCAAATCGCTGCTGTTCTTCAATGCCGGCGCGATTATCCATGCCGTGCATACGCGGGATATCAATCGCCTGGGCGGCCTGGCACGACACATGCCGCTGGTTATGGGATTGTTTGTCGTGGGAGCGGTTGCCATTTGTGCGCTGCCGCCGCTGAACGGCTTTGCCAGTGAATGGCTGCTGTATGTCGGGCTGTTCCGTACGCTCGGTTCGGATGTGCAGTCAGGCTGTCCGGCCGCAGCGCTGGCAACGGTTGCACTGGCCATGATTGGGGCGATGGCAGTGGCCTGTTTTGTCAAGCTGTTGTCGGCGGTTTTTCTGGGCTCGCCGCGTCATCCTTTGCCGCGGCATCTGCATCCGGCCTCGACCAGTATGATGGTTCCGATGCTGATTCTGGCCGGCGGCTGCGGGGTGATTGGACTGTTTCCGATGCTGGCCACCGGCCTGCTCGAAAAAGCCGTCGGGGTGTGGATTTCGCTGCCTGTCGCGGAGGATTCCATGATGGCGGCTGCCCCGCTGAACTGGATTACAATGCTTGGGCTTGTTCTGATTATTCTGGTTGGCCTGATAACCCTGATTATGAGGTTTCTGCCGATGGCAAAGGTCGTCCGCGAAGTCGGCACCTGGGATTGCGGGTACAGCCGTCCGACCGCCCGCATCCAGTACACCGGTTCATCACTGGGCCAGATGCTGGTCAGGCTGTTTGGGTTTTTCCTATGGCCCAAAACCGAAGGGCCGCAATTGCAGGGCGTTTTTTCCGGGACCACCCAGTTCAAGAGTCTCGTGCCGGATACGGTGCTGGACCGGCTGGTCGTACCCGTGTTCAATCTGGCCGGGCGATACCTGCCGTGGCTGCGGATTATGCAGCAGGGCCAGACGCATCTGTATGTACTTTATATTGTTGTCATTGTGATAATATTGATGATTTGGGGAGCATGTGGGAATTAATATACCCAACGGGTACGGTTATTCCGCGAGCAAAAGAAGCACGTGGTTGAAGCTGCTGTACTTAGCCGCGACGAACCGGGAAATTTCAAGTAGGAACAGTATATGATCGAAAAGGTGATTCATGTTGGGGTGCTGCTGGTTTTGCCGCCGCTGCTGCTGGGCGTGATCAACAAAACCAAGGCGTGGTTTGCCGGACGCAACGGTCCGGTTCTGCTGCAGACCTATTACGACCTGTTCAAGCTGATGCGCAAGGGCATGGCCATCAGCACAACAACGACCTGGGTCTTTCTGGCCGGTCCGGTGATTACACTGGCTACCGTTCTGCTGGCGGGGCTGCTGGTGCCGATGGGCCGCTTTGATGCCCCGATCGCCTTTACGGGCGATCTGATTCTGTTCGCGTATCTGTTCGGTCTGGCACGTTTTTTTACGACCGCCGCGGCGCTGGATACCGGGTCAGCCTTTGAGGGCATGGGCGCGGCGCGGGAAGTCACTTTTGCCTGTCTGTCCGAGCCGGCGTTATTTTTTGCCCTGCTGGTGCTGGCCAGGGTTTCCGGTTCATTGAAGCTGACCCAGATGCTGCATGGCCCGGCGGGCGGATTTACCGCTGCTGTCGCGGCGCCGCTGGTGCTGGTGGCAATCGGCCTGTTTGTTGTGCTGCTGGCCGAGACCTGCCGCATTCCCGTGGATGATCCCAACACGCATCTTGAATTAACCATGATTCATGAGGTTATGGTGCTGGACCACAGCGGACCGCTGTTCGGCGTGATTCTCTATGCCGCCTCCCTCAAGATGCTGGTCATCGGTTCGGTCCTGCTGCATGTGGTCTTTACATTTCAGACCGGGCGGGCGTGGCTGGACTGGCCGTTGTTCATTGGTGAACTGCTTGGCCTGGCCGTTGTTATTGGTATTGTTGAATCCGTGATGGCGCGGCTTCAAATGCGCCATGTTCCCTATCTGCTGATCGCCGCAATCCTGTTTTGCGGTTTTGGTTTTATCCTGCTGGTGAGGTAATTATGACCAATTTACTCAATGCAGTTCTGGTACTGCTTCTGGTGATGAATCTGGCGGCGCTGGGTACCAGCCGCATCCTTGCCGTTACGCATATTGTTGCTGCACAGGGTGTCCTGCTGGGGCTTATTCCGCTGCTGGTGCATGAACATCTGTCGATTACGGTGGCCCTGACGGTTATCGCGGCGGTGTTCATCAAAGCCGTTGTTATTCCCGCGATTATCATTCGCGCTCTGCGTGACGCCCAGATCAAACGCGAAGTTCAGCCGCTGATCGGCCTGCTGCCGTCCATCATCCTTGGTGCGATCGCCACCGCTTTTGCGCTGCTGTTTGCCGGCCAGCTTCCCCTGGCTGAAGACCATGAGGGCACCCTGATTGTCCCTACGGCCATCTCCACGGTCTTTGTCGGTTTCATCTTCCTGGTCACCCGCTACAAAGCCATCAGCCAGGTCATCGGCTATCTGATTCTCGAAAACGGCATTTTCATCTTTGGGATGCTGCTGATCGAGGCGATGCCGCTGGTGGTGGAACTGGGTGTGCTGCTGGATCTGTTTGTGGGCATTTTTGTGGCCTGTATTATCATCAATCACATTAACCAGGCGTTCTCCTCTATGGATACACGCAAGCTGGTTTCTCTTAAGGAATAATTCATGGCATGGGTAATGATTTGTTTTCCGTTGATTATGGCGGCTCTGACTGCGGTGATTCCTTCCAACCGCACGCGGCCCTGGCTGCTGCCGGTTACTGCCGTGGTGCATCTGGCCCTGGTTGTGTTTGTGCTGTCCAGGCCGGATCTGATGACCACGGCGACATGGCTGGTGCTTGATCCGCCCGGGCGCATCGTTCTGCTGGTTGTCAGCACCCTGTTTTTTTTCTGTTCATTCTATGCGGCAGGGTATCTGCAGTATCGTCAGGAACGCCCCAATCGCGTTTTCTGTGCCTGCATGCAGGCATTTCTGGGCATTATGAATCTGGTGGTCTGGTCGCATCATCTGGGTCTGATGTGGGTGGCGATTGAAGCCACTACGCTGGCCACGGCGCCGCTGATTTATTTTAATCACACCCAGCGCAGCATCGAGGCCACATGGAAATACCTGATTGTCGGCTCTGTCGGCATCGCGCTGGCACTGCTGGGCACATTCTTTCTGGCCTATGCCTCGCTGCAGGGCGGCCTGGAATCCACGATGACGTTTGAGTCCCTCCTGCAGCATGCCTCGCAGTTGTCCAAACCATGGCTGCGGGCGGCATTCATTCTGCTGCTGGTCGGCTACGGCACCAAGATGGGCCTGGCACCGATGCACACCTGGAAGCCCGAAGCCTATGGCGAAGCTCCCGGCGTGGTCGGCGCAATGCTGGCCGGTGGTGTTACCAGTTGTGCATTCCTTGCTATATTGCGCATTTATAACATCTGTCTGGCTGCCGGAGAACATATTTATACCTCGCGGCTGCTGATTTTCATGGGCCTGTTCTCCATGGCTGTTGCGGGCCTGTTCATGGTTGGTCAGCGGGATTTTAAGCGCATGCTGGCTTATTCGAGTGTCGAACACATGGGCATTCTGGCTCTGGGACTGGGTATTGGCGGACCGGCCCTGTTCGGCACCATGCTGCATATCATCACCAACGGCATGACCAAGGGCGTTCTGTTTCTGTCGGCCGGCAACATCCACCGTGCCTACGGCAGCAAGAGCCTCGACCAGGTTTATGGTGCGATACGTAAAGTTCCTTTGTCCGGGTCGCTTTTTCTGGCCGGCTTTCTGGCCATCACCGGCTCGCCGCCGTTCGGTCCGTTCATCAGTGAATTTGCCATTCTCAACGGTGCATTCGGTGCGGGCCGCTTCGTCGCCGCAGGGCTGTTTTTGTTTCTGCTGCTGGTGGTCTTTATCGGGATGGGCTCGACTGTTCTTCAGGTCGTTCAGGGGACGCCATCGCCGGAAATCGCTGCCAAGCCCTATCGCGAGAGCATCCTGACCGCCGCACCCGTTGTTGCCATGATGGCGATTGTGCTGCTGACAGGCTTGTATATTCCCGCCCCGTTGAGTACTTTAATTAACGATGCGGTAGCTTTTCTGGAGTGCAGATAATGACTTCCAATATGATTCAATTTGCAACGCTGACCAGCGGCCGCGCTGCCCGGCTGAACACGATTCCAATCCTGACCATGGATGACTTTCAGCAGGGCATCTGCAGCGCCGTGGCCTTTGAGCATCGCGTCTCAGCGCTGTTTGGCGTCCCGACCAGCCAGACTGACCTGACACAGCTATATGTTGTTCTGGCCGATGATGCTCAGAACCAGCTCTATGTCGGCCGTACCGAAGTCAAGGGCGACAGTTTTCCGTCGCTGACTCCGCGCTGCCCGCAGGTTCATCTGTTTGAACGCGAAATCGCCGAGCAGTTCGGCCTCAAACCCATCGGCCACCCATGGTTCAAGCCCGTCCGCTATCATCGTTCTTTTACCGGACGCGATGCCTGGGATCGGCCTGCCAATGAGACCATCCTGCCAGCCGTCAGCGATTTCTATCGTGTCGAAGGCGACGAGATTCATGAAGTCGCCGTCGGTCCCGTGCACGCCGGTGTTATCGAGCCCGGCCACTTTCGCTTCCAATGCCACGGTGAACAAGTTTTCCATCTGGAAATTGCTCTGGGTTTCCAGCATCGCGGTGTCGAACAGGCCCTGACCGGCGGCCCCAACCATCGCAGTCTGCATTACGCCGAGTCGCTGGCCGGTGATACGACCATTGCGCACACAACGGGCTATTGCCAGATGATCGAAGCCTTTGCGCACTGTCAGAAATCCGCCCGCGCCCAGATGCTGCGAGGCATTGCGCTGGAACTGGAACGACTGGCTAACCATATCGGCGACCTTGGCGCCATCGGCAATGACGTAGGCTTCCTGCCGACCTCCAGCTATTGCGGCCGGATTCGCGGCGATGTGCTCAATATGTCCGCGGTACTGTGCGGCAGCCGTTTCGGCCGCGGCATGGTCTGTCCCGGCGGAGTCGGCTTCAACATTGACGACGCCCGCGCCGCCGAACTCCTGCGAAGGCTCGATTTGGCCGAACGCGACACCACCGTGGCCATCAACCTGCTCTGGGATACGCCATCGGTTATGGCCAGGCTGGAAAACACCGGCCCGCTGCCGCGACAAATCGCCATTGAGCTGGGTATCGTCGGTCCTGCGGCCCGCGCTTCAGGTCTGGCCCGCGATATCCGCCAGGACCAGCCTTCGGGCATCTTTCGCTTCGTGCATGTCCCGGTATCCACCTGTGAGACCGGCGACGTTTTTGCCCGGGCCTTTGTTCGCTGGCTGGAAATCCAGCAGTCTTTCGACTTTGTTCGTGAGCAGCTCCATACGATCCCCGCCGGTGCACCCCAGTCGTTGGTGGGTTCACTCGCGCCGGAAAGCCTGGCTGTCACGCTCAACGAAGGCTGGCGCGGCGAGGTCTGCCACGTCGCCATTACCGATGGCCAGGGCCGTTTTGCCCGATACAAGGTCGTGGACCCATCCTTCCATAATTGGTCGGGATTGGCCTATGTCCTGCGCAACCAGGAGATTTCCGATTTTCCGTTATGCAATAAAAGCTTCAACCTGTCCTATTGCGGATATGATTTATAAGCTAGTAATTCCGCGTCCGATTCGCGGAAGAGGAACCAGATATGTTTAAGATCATTCTTGCCCGACTCCAGCAGGGCCATAAAACGTTTAAATATCCCGACGGCCTGCCGCCGGAATTGCCTGACCGGCTGCGCTGCAGGCCCCTACTTGATACGAGTAAGTGCCCCGACGGCTGCCGCGCCTGTGTTGAGGCCTGCCCGACCGGGGCGATTACGATGACCGGTAAAAAAGCCACGGTGGATCTGGGCAAGTGCCTGTTCTGTACCGATTGTGCCGCCGCCTGCCCACAAAAAGCCATCACCTATTCCAGCAACTACCGCCTGGCCGTCCGTCGGCGTCAGGATCTGGTTGTTAATGACCAGCAGACCCTCAAGCTGGCCGCCGCTCTGGACGGCAGGCTTAAAAAGCTGTTTGGCCGCTCGCTGAAACTGCGTCAGGTGTCTGCCGGCGGCTGCAATGCCTGTGAAGCTGACTGCAACGTGCTTACCACGCTGGCCTGGGACCTGGGCCGCTTCGGCATCCAGTTTGTCGCCTCGCCTCGCCATGCCGACGGCCTGTTAATCACAGGCCCCGTCACAGAGAATATGCATCTGGCCCTCAAGAAAACCTACGATGCCTTGCCCGATCCCCGGATTGTGATTGCTGTTGGTTCCTGTGCCGTGGCCGGTGGGCCCTATATCGACCACCCGCAGGCTCATAACGGTGCCGATACGGTCGTTCCCGTGGATCTTTATATTCCCGGCTGTCCGCCGCATCCGCTGACCATCCTTGACGGCTTGCTCCGCTTCATCGGCCGACTTGAAAAAGGGGATCCTTATCGTCCCCCGACCGCCGTGAAATAATCTGTATCGTATAAGGGCAAACCTGTGTGTTTGTCCTTTTTTATTGCGGTCATGGTTATCTTTTGTATTACTCAGGCAGCAGAAATGAACTCATCCAGTGGCGGGCAAACCGGGCGAAATCCGGCAGATTGATGAAACCATCATGATTTAAGTCCATGCCCGTGCAGTGATTCGGACACATGCCCGCCTGAGTCAGCCACAGGGTGCAAAATGCGGCAAGGTCGTCACAATTTACGGTAAGGTCCGGAATAAAATCCCCCGTCAGCGGGAGTGTCGAACAAACACGCTTCGGGTCATTTTGTTCAGGATTGTTTGTAGGCCCCAGCGTTCCATGGTTTCCATTCGGGCTGCTGTCGCGTATTGTCTGGTCATCCGGTTCATCAAAATTCCAGTATCCCGCAAGGCCGGGGGTATTGGGGTCAACTGTGCTCAGGCAGGTGTTTTTGATCTGCTCCCGGGTCCGTGCATAATTCCATATCCGCACTTCGTCCAGTTGTCCGCAGAACCAGTAGCCCGCGATGTTATTATGTTTCCCGAAGGTCAGTGTGCCGCCCCCCACCGAAAGGGGGCTGAAGCTTTTTGTCCAGACTTTGTCGCCGTTGATGTAAAGGGACTCATTGGCTCCATCCCACGTTGCCGAGACATGATACCACCGATCCAGCTCAACCGGATACTGAGTATCGGTATCGCGCCCCCAGTGGGTCAAGCCAATGTGTTTGGATACCAGGCATAAATGGTTTCCGATCAGGGGGCCTTCTGAGCCTCTTGAAATGATAAAGCCGTTGTACCAGTCCACGCCGTTGAAGTAATTTCTCCATTCCAGGATATTGATCCAGACTTCCATGGTGTATGGGGCGTTGCCGGAGGGTGCTGCAGCAAATACCGGAATCACGGCATAATCATCGTTGCCGTCAAACTCCAGGGCACATCCCCAGTTTGCGGCTGATGCAGACATATGACATAAGGAACTCAGAACGAGTAAATATTTGATTACAGAGCTTTTCATTTTCCACCTCTAGGATACTAAGCAGTATTTTCTGCTTATTGCGATTTGCCGTATCAATTGTCTAATGATTACTGTCCGTACATCATTAATCGTCAATATACGATACACACTTTGTACCGCATAAATCAATTAGGGAAACTACGGAAAATTGAGAATTATCCAAAATTTACTCAAAATTTGACTAGGAATAAATAGTGTGAATCCTATAGGGTAATAGTAGTATTTTGTGAGTTAAAATGGGCGGTTGAATTTACAGAAATCGATTAAAATACTTTTATTGGTAACTTGTATACCGAAATTATCATGAATTATAACATTCAAAATGGCCCAAAGACAGGGGGACAGTCAGTGGGGGCTGTCAATGATTAGAATGACACCGCAAGAACAGATTAAGGATGACGATAATAAAAAAAGTTTGACAAAACAGAATTCATTTCGGGTATAATAAGCCTGCAGGTCAGGATTGGCTGCGTGATGAGAACACCAGAATATCTCAAAATGAAACCGGTCTCTGGATTTGTCGATTTTAGGAATCGGAGGAAAGTATGAAAAGTAAAACCGGAGTCTATGGGGGTCGATTCAGTGGTGTGTTTTTTTTGATTCTGTCGCTGCCAGTCTGTGGTCAAATCATCAACACCATAACCTCGGCCAACCTGACCATCAGGACTAACGGTACTCCGCCAGTCATTTTAGCAACCGACACAAAAACCGACCCCTATTTTGCACGTGTTGATGTTTCTTATTTGCCGTGGGAGGCCATTGCCTTTTCCTGGTTTAGTACAACCCTTTTAGATCTCGAATCCGCACAAGTTGATTTCAGTGTCGGCATGGCGGCATCGGATGGATCAGGCTATATGGGAGAAGACACGCTGGG
>JAFGQP010000045.1 GCA_016935635.1 Sedimentisphaerales bacterium | reverse complement strand
TTTATCCTGGCTCAATCGATTCAGATGCCGGCGGAAAAAGTATTCAAGCTGCTGGCCGAGCGGGACATCTATGTGCGGTATTTCAAACTGCCCGGCCTGGAAGATAAATTGCGGATTACGATTGGAACGCCGGAACAGAATGATCAATTGCTGGGGGCAATCAGAGATATTCTGAGCAGGGAGTAAGTCTATGACTGGCATGAGGGCCTGGAGCGCGCGGATTTTCGTCATGGCGATTCTTTTAGCGGTCTGTTCCTGTCGGACGGCTGGGCCGGTCCTGTCGGAATCGCAGGTCAAGGCAATCAAAGAGCAGGTTCGGGAAGTTCACGATAAAATTACCGACGCCGCAGCACGTGCGGATGTGGAAACGATGTTCAGTTGTGTGGCCGAACACGGCGATGCGATTTTTATCAATGACGGCAAACAACGGCTGACCCGCAAGCAGGCGTATGAGGTATATAAACAGCGGTACGAAGGCATTCAGAAAGTGGAGTATCAATTCAGCCGGCAGGATGTGACGGTCGTTTCGCCGCAGACTGTGCTCTGGATGGAGCAGGGTCGCGCCGAAGCAGCGGCAACGGATGGGCGAACCTTTGGGACTTCATTTAATCAGACCATTGTCTTTGTGCTCGAAGAGGATGGCTGGAAGGCCCTCTATGTTCATATTTCGGATGACAACGGCTGACAGTTTGGACGAATGGAACGATGATGATGAATAGAAATGCAAAAATAGAACGCAAAACAACCGAGACGGATATTGCCCTGAACCTGAGTCTGGACGGCAAGGGTCAGTATCATATTGATACAGGTATCGGCTTTTTTGACCACATGCTCAGCCATCTGGCCAAGCACGGCAAGATGGACTTGACCCTGCGGGCCAAAGGCGACCTGCATGTGGATGCTCATCATACGGTCGAGGACGTGGCGATCTGTCTGGGGCAGGCCCTGTGCGATGCACTGGGCGACAAGAAAGGCATTGTACGATTCGGCGACAGCGTGGTGCCGATGGAAGATGCCAAGGCGCAGGTCACGGTGGATTTATCCGGCAGGCCGTATCTGGTGTACCGGGCCAAGTACCATACACAGAAAATCGGCGATTTCGATGTGGAATGCGTGGAGGAATTTCTGCGGGCCTTTTCCACGGCGGGCAAATTCAACCTGCACGTGGATGTACCCTATGGCACCAATAGCCACCACATCGCCGAAGCGATTTTCAAGGCGCTGGGCCAGTCGCTGGCGGCAGCGGTCAAAGTAGTCGGGGGGGATATTCCCAGTACGAAAGGGATTCTGTGATTCAGTACCAGTATGACTATCGCAGCGGGATCGGAACAGATATTCATCGGCTGGTACCGGAACGAAAACTGATTTTGGGCGGCATCGAGATTCCGTTTGAGCTGGGGCTGCTGGGCCACAGCGATGGCGATGTGGTACTGCATGCCGTGACGGATGCGATTCTGGGTGCGGCAGGGCTGGGGGATATCGGGATGATGTTCCCGGATACCGACCCGCAGTGGAAAGACGCCGACAGTGCCGAACTGCTCAAGCAGGTCGTCTGGAAGGTCAGCCAGCAGGGCTGGGAAATGGTGAATATGGATTTAATTGTGCATGCTCAACTGCCCAAGCTCGGACCCTATCGCGGCCAGATGAAGCGCCGCATCGCCGAACTGCTGGAGATGGATTTTGCCAATGTCAATATCAAGGCCAAGACCAACGAAGGCCTCGATGCCGTCGGAGAATGTCGGGCAATTGCCGCGACGGCGATTACGATGCTCCGGCGAAAAGTCAAATAAAACCGCCGCGATGAATTCGCGATTTTATACCCAACGGGTATAATTATTCGGCGAGCAAAAGAAACACGTGGTTGAAGCTGCTGTTTTTAGCCGCGAAGAACCGGGAAATTTTAAGTAAGATCAGTATAAGTGAGATTAGAATAGTATGGGATTGCAGGTTTATAATACGCTGACACGAAAGACCGAAGAATTTGTGCCGCTTAACCCCGGCAAGGTCGGGATGTATGTCTGCGGGCCGACGGTGTATGGTCCGCCGCACCTGGGACACGGCAAAAGCTATGTCAGCTTTGATATCATGGCCCGCTGGCTGCGGTATCTGGGTTATGCGGTGACGTATGTGCAGAATATCACTGATGTGGGGCATCTGACCGACGACGCCGATGCGGGCGAAGACAAGATTGCCAAACAGGCCCAAAAAGAGGCCAGGCATCCGATGGCGATTGCGGAATATTATACGTGGATGTATTTCCGCGATATGGATAAGCTCAACTGCCTCCGTCCCGATATCAGCCCGCGAGCGACAGGGCATATCCCTGAACAGATTGAACTGGTGCAGTCATTGATTGACAAAGGCGTGGCGTATGAGGTCAATGGTTCGGTGTATTTTGATGTGACGAAATGGCCCGGCTACGGCAAGCTGTCCGGCCGCAATGTCGAGGAAATGCAGGCGGGGGCGCGGATTGAGGTCAATCAGGAAAAACGCAACGCGGCGGATTTTGCCCTGTGGAAGAAGGCCGAGTCCAATCATATCATGCAGTGGAACAGCCCCTGGGGCAAGGGCTATCCCGGCTGGCATCTGGAATGCTCGGTGATGAGTATGAAGTATCTCGGTGCGACGATAGATATTCACGGCGGCGGGCTGGAAAACCAGTTTCCGCATCATGAATGCGAAATCGCCCAGTCCGAGGCGGCCAACGGCGTGCCGTTTGTCAAATACTGGCTGCATAATAATATGGTCACTGTTAACGGCCAGAAGATGGGCAAGAGCCTGGGCAATTTCATTACGCTGGATCAGTTGTTTACCGGCCAGCACCCTGCCCTGAGCCGGGCGTATGACCCGCTGGCAGTACGACAGTTGGTTTTGAACAGCCATTACCGGATGACGATTGATTTTTCAGATGCGGCACTGTCGGCGGCCCAGAGCGGCTATGACCGGATTGCCGCGGCCGTGCAGGGACTT
>JAFGQP010000003.1 GCA_016935635.1 Sedimentisphaerales bacterium | reverse complement strand
TATATGTCGATGGCCGTCGTGAAGCTATCGGATCCATGGCCGATCAGAATATCAATACAGCCTTGTCGGAGGATATGCGCATTGGTGTCTATCAGGTTGAATTACGCTATTTTAACGGCATGATTGACGATGTGCAGATTTACAATCAGGCACTGGCCAATGATGAAGTCAATTATCTTTTCAGAACGGGAACAGCATTTCGACATAATCCGGACTTTAACGCAGATACCCGGGTTGACACGGCAGACTTTTCGGAGTTTGCCAGGGGCTGGGGGCAGCAGGAGCCTCCGGTCATCATCAGTGAGTTTGTCGCCGCCAATGATTCGGATAATCCGCCGAATACTGCGGCCGGACAAATTCTGGACGGCAACGGCGAATCATCCGACTGGATTGAGCTTTACAATCAGACCGACTGGCCGATTGATCTGGGTGGATGGGGCTTGACGGATAAGCAGTCGAATCTTCTGAAATGGCAGTTTCCGGCCAATACGATTCTGAATGGGCGCAGCTATATGATTCTATTTGCGTCCAGCAAAGACAAGGATTATGTGGATCCGGCCGGCTTTCTGCATACCACATTCAGTCTGTCGGCGGCAGGCGAATATCTTGGACTGAACCGTCCGGATGGTACGGTTGTACATGCGTATCAGTCCGTTTTGAATGAAGATACCGCTGTGTTTGGTTTCCCGGCACAGCGCGACAATATTTCCTATGGCATGCTCAGTGATGAGGAATATTATTTTTCTTTGCCGACACCCGGTCAGGAAAATCGTCAGTCTTTTCTGGGATTTGTAGACGCACCGGTATTCAGCCGGGAACGGGGTTATTACGACACGGCATTTTCTCTGACGTTGAGCTGCGGGACCAGCGGAGCAACCATACGCTACACGACCAACGGTACCGATCCAAGCTTGTCCAACGGGACCACCTATACAGAGCCGATTAATCTGTCGGCCTCGACGACCAAGGGGATCGTGATTCGCGCTGCGGCCTTCAAAGCCGGTTATCAATCCAGTGAAATCAAAACTCGGACATATCTGATGAAGGCATCCAGTGCGATGAAAGGCTTGCCTGCGGTATGCCTGTCGGGCAATCCAACCGAGGTGTTTTATAATCCCAACGGCGTAATGGCCATTGTCGGGGGGGCGTGGGGGGGGAGCGGGTGGTATCCCATATTGTCCACGGATTACAACAATGTTATTCAGCATGGTGAGAACTATGAACGCCCGGTCTCCATGGAATATATGCGTCCCAGCGAGGATTTTGAATTTCAGGAAGACTGCGGCCTTCGGGTCCACGGCAGTGCCTGGATGCGGCCGCGTTATATACTGCCGCCTCAGACGGGTACCTGGTGGGGCGACAACAAATACAGTTTTCGATTGTATTTCCGGAGTCTGTACGGAGATACCGCGTTTAATCACGCGGTGATGGATCAGTTTCCGGAAGTGGACAAGATTGACACGCTGGTGCTTCGTGCCGGCCATAACGACCAGAGCAATCCGTTTGTCCGGGATGAAATGATCCGTCGTCTGCAAAATACCATGGGGCACTATAGCAGCCGGGGTACCTTTGTCAACTTGTTTATCAATGGAGATTATAAAGGTTATTACAATCTCTGCGAACGGATTGATGAGGATTATTGTCAGCAGTGGTTTGACAGTGACCTGAAATGGGATGTGGTGGGATGGGTTGTTCCGGGCAATACCGCCAGTTATCTGGAAGCTCGTGACGGCGATATGGCGGCGTTTAACGCGTTCATCAGTTATGCCGCAAGCAACAATCTGAGCAATCCGGTACATTATGCTGAGGTGGTACGGCAACTGGATCTCGAGGCGTTTGTGGATTATAATATTGTGCAGACCTGGGGGGGGAACTGGGACTGGCCGCACAACAACTGGTCAGCAGCGGCGGAACGCTCGGCCAATCGGAAATGGCGGTTTTTTGTATGGGATGCCGAAGGGTGCATGGATGGCAATACCAGCAATGACCGATTTGGCGAATTGTTAAACAGCAACGGAAGTCCTTTATCCAAACTATTCCGGGCGTTATGGGCCAACGAGGATTTTAAATTGTTATTCTGCGACCGGCTTCAGAAACAGTTCCTGGAAGATGACGGTGCCATGTCCAAGGCCCGCCTTACCAGTCTTTTCTGGCAATTAGCCAGTGAGGTACATGGGGTGATCCCCAACATCAGCCGGTTTGTTCCGGATACCTATATCCCGGTGCGTGAAGATATTTATTTCAATCAGTGCCGCTCGCGATCGCTGTTTACGTTTGCCGGGCCGCGATTTATCATTAACGGGCAGGATACCCGGCAGGATCGTGTCCTGGAAAACACGCAGGTAAGCATGCAGAATGCCGCCGGGCAAAGCGGGGATATTTATTACACTCTCAATGGTTCGGATCCGCGTCTTTCGCTGGAAGATCGCTCGGCCACAACGGTTGCACTGGTCCCTGAGAATGCTGCCAAGAAGGTCCTGGTGCCCACCGGCAATATCGGTACTAACTGGCGGTCGCAGGTGAATTACAGTGACAGCAACTGGATGGATGGGACGCCTGCGGATACCACGAAAGCCGGCGGCGTGGGATATGAAAATGACACGGCAGGGAACACTCTGGGTACACCGTATATCAGCTATGATGTAAAAAGCAAGATGTATAACGGAAACACCTCGGTTTATATTCGCATTCCATTCAGCGTGAATGCCCAGCAGCTTGCAGCGTGGAACTACATGACACTGAAAATGCGTTACGATGACGGCTTTATTGCTTATATCAACGGCACCGAGGTCTATCGGACGGGTATCAGCGGAACACCGTCATGGAATTCCCGCTCGTCCGTCAGTCATGAGAATAATTCGATGGAATCCTTTTCACTGAATAATTATTTGAATGTGTTGAAAGACGGGACCAATCTGCTGGCGATTCACGGACTGAATTATGGTTCAAACAGTTCGGATTTCCTAATTTCGCCGGTTTTGGAAGCGGGGACGACCGTTAATTCACAGGGGATATCTCCGGAAGCGATAAAATACACTACGCCGATTCTCCTGACCAGGAGTGTGCGCATCAAAGCCAGGACATTAAATGGCAGCACATGGAGCGCCGCTCGCGAGGCGGTGATTGGTGTAGGAGCGATTAACGATAATCTGCGCATCTCGGAATTGATGTATCATCCCGGCGGGGATCCCAACGAGGAATTCATTGAGCTGATGAATACAGGAATTACGTCGATTAATTTAAATCAGGTTGCTTTTGCTGATGGGATTGATTTTACGTTCGGCAATACGGTTTTAAATCCAAGCCAGCGCCTGATTCTGGTGCGAAACCAGCCGGTCTTTCAAGCCCGATACGGGATCAGCCTTCCGGTTGTCGGTCAGTATGCAGGGTCGCTGGACAATGCGGGTGAAAAACTCCGGCTTTGTGATATTGCCGGACAGACTATTCAGGAGATCGACTATAATAATGCCTGGTATGAGATTACCGATGGTGATGGATTTTCGCTGACGGCGGTGAATCCGGCGTATGACAAGACCGCTGTATCTGATACGAACCTGGAGGCCCGATGGACTTTCAATGAAACGTCGGGGACCACAGCATGGGATACTGTGGGGGGGCACCCGGCGACCATCAACAATATGACTGACACAACACGCCGGCTGGGGCATGAAAACAAGGCTCTTGCGTTTGATGGTGTGGATGATTATGCTGTTGCAGCGGGGTTCAAGGGTATCGCAGGTGGTGCGTCACGAACCTGCAGTGCGTGGATCCGGACTCTGCCTGGCGCAACGGATCAAATGATTATTTCATGGGGTACCGGCCAGGCGGGACAGAAGTGGATGTTCCGTGTGCAGGCGAGCGGGCAGCTATCGCTAGCTGTCTGGGACGGTTATATTCTGGGCAGCAGTCTGGTTGCAGATGGGAAATGGCACCATGTGGCCGCGGTGCTGGACAGCGACGGTACTCCGGATGTCAGCGAAATCCGGCTGTATGTGGATGGCGTCCTGGAAACCAACACGACGGCTAACAATCAGCAGGCGATTAATACATCCGACTCGCAGGATGTTTATCTGGCTGTACTATCAGAAACCAGCCTGCAGAGCTATTTTAAAGGTACATTGGATGATGTGCGTATGTACAGCAGGGCGCTTGATGCACAGGAGATTGCACTGCTTGCCGGGGATATTCCCTGGAGTGATGAGGTCTTGTGGCGTCCGAGTGCGATTCGTGGAGGAACTCCGGGGCGGGATGAAATGACGCAGGAACAGCTTCCGTTGCCCGGTGCGGTGATTATTCATGAACTGATGTCGCATTCTCATGCCGCACAGCCGGACTGGATTGAATTGTATAACACAACCGCCCAGAGCATTGATATCGGGGGATGGTTTATCTCCGACAGCTTCAGTTCCGATGAGACCAGGAAGAAGTATCAAATCCCGGCGGGGGTAACGCTGACGCCGGACAGTCCCTATTATGTAATTAATGAAAACCAGTTCAATAATCTTGCGGATTTGGGCTGCCGGATTCCGTTTGCCCTCAGTGAAGGCGGCGAGACGGTGTATCTGCAATCAGCCAGCGGAGAAGCGCTGACCGGCTACTTCACCAAACGGGAATTTGGGGCCGCGGAGTCCGGATTTGCATTTGGGCAGTTTGTCAAATCGCTGGGCGGCACAGATTTTGTGGCGATGGGTCAGAATACGCCCAACGCTCCCAACGCCTATCCGAAGGTGGGACCGATTATCATAACTGAGATAATGTATAATCCGGGATCCAATGTCGGGGATCAGGATTGCGAATATCTTGAGCTGATGAATGTCAGCAATACGGCAGTACGGACGGCCAGCCTGGTCAGTACGTATACCTCGCCGGAGTCTTCATTTGAAGAATGGGTGGCCTGGGCAATTACCGACGGGATTGATTATACATTCCCCAGTGACCTTGTGATTCAGCCGGGACAGCGATTTTTGCTGGTCAGTGACATAGAAGCTTTCAATGCCCGTTACACTGGAGTTCCGGCCGAGACGCTGATTTTGGAATGGCAAAGCGGCCGGCTGGCTAATGAAGGCGAGGCGGTGCAGATTTCGATGCCGGGTGATAAAGAGTACGAGCAAGATCGATATTCTATCCGCGAAGATCGGGTTAGCTACAATAACAAAGGCAACTGGCCTGTGGAGGCCGACGGGATGGGCAAGAGCCTTACCCACATTCGTCCGACTCAAACCGGCAGCAACTATACGGACGATTCAACAAACTGGGCAGCCGAAACCCCGACACCGGGCTTTTAATTGACAGTACTGCTTTGCGGTCAATCGGCCATTGGGACAGATATCAAACAACGAGCATTGGTTCTGCGACCTGCCTGCGGCGTTCAGCGCCGAATAGGGCCTCCACTACCGTCAGTGCAAAATCTATCGCAGTCCCGGGGCCCTGGCTGGTAATACAGTGATGATCCACGACGACGCGTTTTGCTGCGGCGGACGCGTCGGGCAGTTGTGTTTCCATGGAAGGATAGCAGGTTGCTTTGCGGTCTTTCAGGAGTCCGTGGCGGGCCAGTACGACGGCCGGGGATGCACAGATTGCCCCGTAAAGTCTGCCGGCCTGGACGTGCTGTTTGAGCAATTCAATCAGCGGGGTGCTGTCGCGGAGATGCTCGGCGCCGGGCATTCCGCCGGGCAGGATGATGGCATCGAAGGTCATGCCTGCACAATCCTGAATCATAGCGTCGGCGACTAATTTGGTCTTGCGCGAGCCTGTGACCTGAAGTGCGGCTGATACAGATGCAACCGTGACCTGCGCGCCGGCCCGGCGAAGCACATCGATGATGGTGACTGATTCCAGTTCTTCAATTCCGTCTGCGATAGGGACCAGTACTTTTGCCATAAATCGACCTCCTTAAACATCGCCTGTTCGGGAATTACGGTCGGAATCATGTCCTGAGGACTTTTCATCAAGCTCGGTGGCTTTGTAAAGATAGCGAACCTCGGACATGGTCAGCGGACGGTAGCCTCCCGGCGGCAGGCTTTTCATCTGAATATTTCCGATATGGGTTCTCTTGAGCGTTTTAACCTTAAAGCCCACTTTGGCCAGCATTCGGCTGATCTGCCGGTTGAGGCTTTGGCTTATGGTGACTTCGAGGATGGTCTCAAGGTTGTTTCGCTTAAGGATTTTGACGCTGGTTTTGGTTGTTTTGCCTTCAGACAGCCAGACGCCTTTTTTCAGTTTTTCGATGGGTTCGCCATCCATTCGCCCCTTAATTGTGACCTGGTAGGTTTTGGGCAGTTCGTATTTGGGGTGGGTCAACCGGTTGGCGAGAATGGAATCGTTGGTCAGCAGAATCGCACCGGTGGTGTCGTTATCGAGCCGTCCCACACAGAAAATGCGATCCTGACAATCGACATAGTCAATCGCCTTTCTTCTTCCCTGCGGGTCGAAGTTGGTGCAGATGACATTTTTGGGTTTGTTCAGCAGGAAATAGACCTTTTGAGGCTTATTGAGCCTGCGTCCATTGACCCGAATGTCGTCGGTTTCCGGATTGGCAAAGGCGGGCAGGGTATCGATGACTCGGCCGTTGACAGAGACTGCACCTTCGAGGATCATCTCTTCGCAGCGCCTGCGGGAGTCTATGCCGGCTTCGGCGAGTATTTTTTGCAGCCGAATCATGCCTGGCGGCGGGGGCGTTTGCTTTTTCTGTGTTCGTTTCATAAAATCATTTCTTTAAATAGTTTACAATCCAAATCAATAACGTCAAAGCGGCCGAGAGGATAAGGCAGCTTGTAATCGGGACAAAGACTTGCCAATTTTTGCCCATCAGGTCGATGTCGCCTGGCAGACGAAACAAACCCAATTTGCCAAGGAGTATCACCAACAGACCTGAACCGCATAGAATCAGGCCTGAGACAATGAGCCATTTTCCGATTTGTTCAGGGAATTCCATATCGACAAAAGCTTAAAATGTCAAAACTTGCGTTTAACTGAGACTGAAAGCATATTGTCAGTCTAAGACGTCTATTTCACGTCATGATTATATCCAGAGAGGTTAAAACGGCAATCTTTTTTGATATTTTCGATAAATCGAAACGATTTGAGTTTTTTCGGGTGAATTTTGACGTTTTTTAAGTCAGCATAAGGCTTTAAGGGTGTTTTTTCTTGACGAAAGGGGATTTGTTCAGGATACTAACTGCTCTTGTGGCTGTTCTGTTGCATAACATGGAATTATTGATATTTCAAGGAGTTATCTTATGGCTCAAGCCAGGACTCAGAGCAATGCGATGCTGTACGCTCTCATCACGTTTGTGGCCCTGTTTATTGTCGGGGTGGTCTGTGCGGTGATTTTTTATGTCAAGAGTGAGGAGTACCGTACCCAATTAGACACCAGCAAGTCGGATCTGCAAAAGATTGCCAGTATGCAGGAACAGAGGGACCTGGGCAAAATCGTAGGAAAAGTGGAGGAGGAGAAATCCTACCTGGGCACGATGAGCCTGCGATTTGACAAGCTGTATTCGATTATTACCGGCGTGGCGCCTGCTGCGGACTTGTCCGCAGATGCCAAGCTCAATGAGATCACCATGCAGATCAACAAGATGACGGAGATGCTGGGTCAGTCGGTCAGTCCGGCGGTCGGTCCCGAGGGGATTGCCCTGATTAAGCTGGCCTTGGATTTGAAGACCCGGGCCGATGAAGCCCAGACCAAGCTTGCTGACCTGACGGCTCAATACCAGCAGCTGCAGGAGCAATTCAATGCGGACAAGCAGGAAGCGACCTTCAAGGAACAGCAGCTTGTTGCCCAGGTTCAGAGCTATCAGCAGAACGCCAACGATATCCAGGCCAAATATGACGACCTGCAGAAGCAGATGGAGCGTTCGGCGGAAGAGCAGATCCAGGCAGTCAACACGAAACTGGAGGAAGAACAGAACAAGCTTAAACAGAAGCAGATGGAGCTGACGGATACAGAGGCGAAGCTGGCTCAGGCGAATAAGTCTTTGCGAGAAGCCTTGTCTCGGCTGGAAGCGATTCGTCCGCGGCCGGATAAAGAGGTGGCCGCCTATCAGCCGGATGCCGGGATTCTGCGGGTGGATTTGCAGAATAACATGGTGTACCTGGACGCCGGGTCGGATGATCACGTCTATCGAGGCCTGACTTTTGCGGTGTTTGATCGCAACGCACCGATTCCGGAAAGCGGCGAGGGCAAGGCGGAAATCGAGGTCTTTCAGGTGGAGCCGAAGGTTTCAGTAGCCCGGATTGTCCGCGGCAGCAAGAAGAATCCGATTGTCAAGGAAGACCTTGTGGCCAACCTGATCTGGGATTCCAGGAGCAGCAATAAATTTGTGGTTCTTGGCGATTTTGATTTTGATGGCGACAGCAGGGTGGATGCCGACGGCAGCCAGCGGATTCGTGAGATGATTGAGCGATGGGGCGGCGTGGTGGACAATGACGTGACGATTGAGACGGATTTTGTGATTGTGGGGCAGGAACCGATACCCATGGCACGTCCGGAGCAGGAGGAGGCTGATCTTGATCCGAGCCTGATGGAAAAGTATGAAGCCTCGCTCACGGCCAAAGACACCTATAACGCGGCGCTTCAGCGGGCCAAAGAATTGTCGGCCCCGGTGTTCAATCAGAAGCGTTTCTTCTATCTGGTCGGTTACGATGCCCTGCTCAATACGATGCTGGGCAAATAAGCGGCAGTCAAGTCCATACAAGCAAGAGATGAATCAGGCCCGGATGTCCTCCGGGCCTTTTTTGTTGGTTTGACATGGTCGGACCCGAATTGACATTTCGTCCAGCATGGAGCGTTTGATTTAGCTTCTCAATCTCGAGCCGCAAGCATAAGGCATCTGAAGAAGTCGTCCGCCCGAGACGCGGCTGGTACCGTTACGACGAATTCTCTTTCCATCCTCACGACAAAATGATACCTGTCAGATATCTATCGTTGACACAGTTGGCATCCTGCCGGTAATATGGTAAAAGGTAGGTGGTTTATCTTGTACACCCGGCTGGTTTTCGATGATTTGGAACACGAGTATGGCAAGCAAATAGAGTGTGATTTTATATCTCGTTAACAACAGCATTTTATTATCATATTGAAAGGATGGATATCATGGAGAGAATCAAAGAATATTTCAAAAAAGACATGTTTGCAAAACATTGCGGCATTGTGTTAATGGAGGTATCCAAAGGCTCTGCAAAAGTCAAAATGGACATCACCCCCGATCATATCAACGGCGTTGGGATTGTTCAGGGGGGTGCGATATTTACATTGGCTGATCTGGCATTCGCCATGGCATCGAATTCATATGGCACGGTTGCGGTTGCAATCAATGTCAATATATCCTTTATCAAAGCGATCAACAAGGGAACCTTATACGCTCAGGCAAGCGAGACGTCAATGAATCCAAAACTTGCAACCTATGATGTCCGAGTCACTGATGACGCCGATAACCTGATTGCACTCTTTCAGGGCATGGTTTATCGAAAGGAAAAGAAACTGGAAGAGGTTTAACTGTGATAAATTGGGACAGGCAGCTGCTATGAACATAAAACACAAAACAATTTGTAGCAGCCCCCGTTATTCCCCAGTTATCCCGGCCAGGATTTTCTTCAGATTCATGACCATAAACGACACCATAATCACTGCTTCGGAGGAGCAAGTAGAATGAATGCCACAAAAGGACTTAGAATAATTGCGGTAATACTTCTGGTCGTTTGCATATTATTCATTGTTATCCCATTTGTCCTGGTAATGCATATTGAACAGAGTAACGGAAGAGTTGCTAAACCTGCTTCTATTCCATACATAGGTCTATATATAGAAAATCTTCCTAACGCTGGTGAAATAGAATATTCTGCTAAGAAAGGACAAGGGGCTTGTGTTGTTTATTTTTCGGGGAAAGTTTCTGATTATAAGAATTTACATAGTTTAAAAATAGAAGGGACTATTGGGCAATATACCTCCGAAAAAGAGCTTAAGTTTATATTTGCGAATAGTCCTTTCTCACCCATATTCTCTCAGGACAGCTTAATTTATTGGTTTCCCAATATTGGTGGTGGTTTTCAGGTTCATATTTATGTTGACAATATGGGGAACTTTATCGGAAAAGCTGCAGCAACAAGAATATATTGAATTTTTGATAATTTTGCTCTTTGAAACCCTGGCCGTACGAAACGAACCGATTGATGGTCAAACATCATTGCAATAAAAAGAAGTT
>JAFGQP010000285.1 GCA_016935635.1 Sedimentisphaerales bacterium | reverse complement strand
ATTCCATCTTTGGCGGGTCCTTGTGGGATAAGGCAATAAAATACGGTCGGCAGCGCGTTTTGCCGGAATTTTTAGACACAAAAAATCAGGTTCACATGACACGCACTATAGGCCCGCTGCGGGTCCTGCCCACAGGCCGAAAATAAGACGGCCAGCGGCTATATGGAACAATTCAATGAAGCACACGCCCCAGCAATGTATCGTATGATAAAGGGGTTTAAAATGGGGTGAAGCAATGAAGACAATTCTAACCAAAAGCACAAAGCGGTAAAATCCGGGCAATTTATAAAATATTTCTGAAATAATACTTGCAATATTCAAAGTATTGTCGTAGAATACTGATAATGAATCATAGAGCATATAATAATTAAGGACAGGACAATGGATATTGCAGAAATCATCCGGCATAGAATCAGGACTTGCGGCCATACCCGATACCATATCTCCAAGGAAACCAGTGTGACGGAGTCGGATTTGTGCCGACTGATGCAGGGAAACGGATGCTCACTCCAAAAGGCCGGAGAGTTACTGGACTATTTCAATCTGGTTATTGTGCCACGTGATAAAAAATCTGCTATCGGTGCAGATGCCCATAGTAAACCCAAAGGGAAAAGAGGTGAAAAATGAGACGAGCGGTAACACTTTATAAAGACCGCAAGCAAGGCAAGAACGGGATTGTCGAATACTGGTGCTGCCGGTGGTTCGACGAGAACGGCAAGCGGCGCAGTAAGGCTCTTGGCAGGGTCGATGAACTGTCGGAACGTGATGCCAAGAAACGTACATCAGAGATTGAGCTTGCGTTCGACAAGAACCCATCCAAGAGGAACACTGGAAAAGCTCTCACCACAAGCCAGTTGTGTCAGGATTATCTTGAAGAAAAGGGACTTGAACTGAGGCCCGGGACGGTCTTGAAGCGGAAAGAATGTCAAACGTATCTGTTAAAGCACTTTGGCCAGAACCGACGTATTGACAGCATATCTAAGGTAGATGCTGGCAAGTTCAAGACCGCCTTACTATCGAATCGCCTTCGGGTAGAGAAAAAACGCAAAGAAAAGCTCGCCAAGAACACCGTCAACAGCATTCTGGTTATGGCCAAGGCGATCTTTAATTGGGCAGTCGAAAAAGACCTGCTGACGGTCAATCCCTTCGCTCACGTGGTGATGGATACAGAGGCACCTAAAGAATGGCACCCTGTCGAGCTGGACGAGTTCAATAAGATTATGGAACACGCACCCCAGCGGTTAAAGCTGGTCATTGCTTTGTGTAGGATGTGCGGCCTTCGCAGCGGTGAGGCTCTTAATCTCCGGTGGTCGAATATCGATTGGGACAAGAACCGTCTGACCATAATAGCCTGCGATGAGTGGATGCCCAAGGACGGTGACAAGAGAGTTATTCCGATACCGCCGGAACTGGCCAAGATGTTACTGGCTGCGTATGCGGCGGCTCCAGAGGGACAAGAGAAGGTTATCACGGATGTATATGAAGGTAATTTACATCGTGATTTTCTGGCAATCCTGAAACGGGCCGGTCTGAAGCCTTTTGACAAGCCGATACACTCACTCCGGAAAAGCTGTATCACCGATTGGGCCTCACGATACCCGATGCACGTGGTCAAAGAATATGCTGGTCATGCTTCCATCACCACGACCCAGACATTCTATACCCAAGTGTCCGACAGTGATTATGACAAGGCAACAAAAGAATCATTCTGGACAAAGCCTGTCGTGACGGAAAAAGTGACGGAAAGTCAAGAAAAACCCAAGAATGAAGCAGTTGACACAAACAAAAAAGCCTCATAAGTTCATCACTTATAAGGCCTTATCATTACTGGGTGAGTTGGGATTCGAACCCAAGACCTACGCATTAAAAGTGCGTTGCTCTACCTGCTGAGCTACTCACCCAGGCGTATTCCGCCTGCCGGCAGAGAAATCCCTGCCGAAAAGACCACAAAACATACCACCCGAGCATCGTTTTAGCAACAAAAAAAGCTTAAAAAAATATGCCCCTTTAACAGAAGAAAGCAGGCCTGTTTTCATTTTGCGTGTTTGGCTTGCTGGGCTTTTTCCCAGTTTTCTTCAGCTTCCGGCCTTCGGATGTAAAGCGGAACCAGATTATTCGGGTCGTCAAACTGCTGCTGTTTTGCCCGCCGTCGGGCCACATGCCAGACCGATACAGCACTGGCCGGCCAGCAGGATTTGTCCAGAATCACAGTATTTGGATGCTCGAATTGCTTGTGATAGTACACCAAGCCTTCTCCGAGCAGGGCTGTTTTGGATTGGCCTTCGCAATGGTCCGATAAAAAAACCGCCGGTGTTATCAGCAAATCCTCGGTCATGCGATGGAGACCGGTATCAGTTTTATTGAAGACAGCGATGTAGAAATATCCCTTTTTTGCATCGAGAATAGTTGCAATCTGCTGGACAGGGGAATCGGTGTTCTCCATGTCATGGATAGCATTGTGTGCCAAGGCATCCAATGTGTTTACTGCTACAATTTTTGCCCCCATGGAAAACGCTGCCATCTTGGCAAAAGTCACTGCAATCCGAATGCCGGTAAAACTGCCGGGGCCTTTAGGGAGGTAAATCTGCTGAATGTCTTTAGTGGACAAGCCGTGTCTTAATAAAAGGCTTTGAATGGCAGGCAAAAGCTCTGAACTATGCTTTTGAAAGCCTGACAAGGTGGCGTGGTCCAGGATCACTTCCTCGCGGGCAATCGCGACAGAACCTGTCCTGCCGCTGGTTTCAATAGCGATGGAGACCTTTGGCTGGAGAGGGGAATCAGGCGAATCAGTATTAATAGCTCGATTTGTCAATTTTCAGAGTCCTATAAGCGTTAATTTACAGCGAGGCGGAATATACAAATGAACCGCATAAAAAACAAGCGAATTATCAAGGCTAAACCCGGATTTTTTCACTTGCATTAATCTCATCATGGTTATACACTTACGAATCGACTGTTATATGGGACATAGCGTCTCCATAATTTCGGTCGGCAGGATTTGTCGGAATAATTGAACTAATAATTCAGATTTTCTGGAGGTTTTTCTGGTGAGTACGCAATCATTTATTTGGGTACGTCGAGCCGGTACACTTGCACTTCTATTTGCCGTGTTGGCGTTTGTCTGGACCACAGGCACCATACGGGCGGCAGATACTCCGGCTTCCGAGCAGGAAGCCAAGCAGCAAAAGGCCGACAGCTCTCTTAAGGTCGTGGAAGAATGGATTAAACGGGGCATGTACACCAAGGCCCAGGGCGACCTTGCTGTGGTGGAGCAGGAATACGGCTCCTTTTTGACCGACACCCAGAAGCAGAAAGCCAAAGAGCTTGCCGGGCAGATTCAAACCGCTTTAGCTGAACGCGAAAAGATTGTTACCCTCAGAAAGCAAATTGACCAGCTTATCGCTGATGGGAATTATACTGAGGCCAAAAAGCTCCTGCTGCAGATTCAGGCCAGTCCTTATGTCAATGAAATGGAAAAGAGCATTATCACTGCCGACCTGAACAAGGTCAATGCCTCTTTAAGTCAGCAGACCCCTCCGGCCGAACCTGTCCAGCAGCCTGTCGTTGAAGTGGTCGAGGTTGTTGAGACCCCGGTTGCCGTTGAAGTGGTTGAAGTTCCGGCAGAACAGCCCGCTGCAATCCAGGCCGAGGTTCAAGCGGCTACGGTTACGGTGGAAGTGGTCGAGGTTCAGGCTGAAGAAGCAACACCGGTTCAGGTCGAAGCCGCGCCGGTGACTGTAGAGGTGGTGGAAGTCACGGTTGAACAGCCGACTGCGGTTCAGACTGTTCAAGAAGTCGTGGCGGCTCCCGTTGCGATCGACGTGACGCAAACAGCTGCCGAACAGCCTGCCGCCGAAACTCCCACGGCCAGTCAGGCCAATTCCTACCTGCAGGAAGTGATCCGTAAGCAGGAAGTTCAGCGAAGCTACACCCGGGCGGTCGTTACGGATGCCCTGAACAAAGCGGATCAGGCGAAAGCAAAACAAGATTTCACTGCCGCCAGAACCGCTTTGCGAAATGCCTTTTCGACGCTGGAACACAACCGGCTGCTGCTGGGTGATGAATATGGCGACCTCAAGAAAAAGCTGACTGAAAAAGAAGAAGTCGTTGACACGGAAGAAAAGAAATACAACGAAGAGCAGATTATCATCAAGGGCAGCGAGGCCGAACGGATCAATCAGGAAATCCGCAAGAATCTTGAAACCGAACGTGCCCAGGCCGTCAGTGATTACATGGAACGAGCTCTTGCTTTCGAAGCGGAGGAACGCTACGAGGAGGCGCTGGGGCAATTGGAACAGCTGCTGGCTGTTGATCCCCACAATCGGGAAGCCCTGATCAAGCGAAAAACGCTGGAAAATACCGTTCGGTGGGTCGAACAGCTTCGCATCAAGCATGAGGCTGAAAAGGAAGAGATGCAGCTGATTCTGGAAACCAGCGGAAAATCCACGCCTTTCTCCAAGGAAATTAATTATCCCCGCAACTGGAAAGAAATATCCGAGCGTCGCGAGCAGCTACTTCAGGAACAGATGAGTCCGGCCGATGCTGCGGCCAACAAACTGCTGGATCAAACGGTGAATTTGTCCGCGTTGACTCCGGAAACGACGTTTGAAGAAGCAATCAATATTCTCAGAGATTCGGTTGAACCTCAGTTGTCGATTGCAGTGATGTGGAAAGATTTGACTGAAAATGCCTTCATTGACCGAGATACTCCTATCACCTTGAGCGGTGAAGGGCTTGTAGCGGTTCCCCTGCGAGTTGGTCTGGAGCGTGTTCTTCAGGCGGTCAGTGCAGGCGGTATGGCCGAACTCGGATATGTGGTGCAGTACGGCATCGTTACGATTGCAACGGTGGATTATCTGCCCAAGCCGTTTACCAATATTGTTTATGATGTTGCGGAATTACTGAGTCCGCCGGCGGATTATGATGAATACAACGGCGGTGTTCAGGGAGTAGGCCAAAGCGATAACGTGATGGGACAAAGTCAGGGTAATCAGGGTGGACAGCAGGGCGGCCAGGGCGGTTCCAGCGGCGGTCAGAACCGCGGCAACCGTCGCAGCAGCGGCAGCAGCAGTCAGTATCTTGGAAGCTGGCGTTCTCGTGAAATGGGCGATCAGCTGATTGATACCATTCTGCAGACCATCGATCCGGACAGCTGGTATGACAATGGCGGTGAGGCTCGTATTGAGCAGTTCATGGGCACCAAGCTGATTGTCTGGCAGACACCGGAAAATCATGAAAAGATACGTAAATTCCTTGATGAAATGAGAAAACAGCTTGGGCAGCAGGTTGCCATTGAAGCGCGTTTTCTGCTGGTTGATGAGCATTTCCTCGAAGATATCGGTTTGGATGTCCAGATTAATCGGTTGCGCGTCGGCGGGCAGTGGGAAAGCGATGCCGGCCCAGGTAATCTGATGTTTACACAGAATAGCTACAATGCGGCGGCGTCTCAGCCGACGGCCGTTGGCGGTACGCTGGGCGGATCCACTCCTTCAATGTCTTCCGGTTTTGCCTATGTATTGGATGATTTACAGGTGGATTTCCTGCTGCGTGCCACACAGATGCACAGTAATTCACGTCAGTTAACCGCTCCCAAAGCGATGGTGCTCAGCGGCGAATCCGCCACCCTGCAGGTCACCACGGTACGCCGGCTTCGTACCGATGCAACCCTCGGCACGGAGACGATTACTCCTGCTGATGGTCAGCCGATCACGAATGCTTATATTGAAAACACCTACGAAGATTTTGATTCCGGCATACGTCTGTCGATTACACCAACCATCACGTCGGATATGAAATACGTGATCTTGCGTGTCACGACCTTCACTCTGGATCTGACGGATAATAAGGTTGAGCAGACGCTTGGCTTCAATCCCACATCCGGCGAAGAAGTCAGGGTTGAAATATCGTATCCTACCGAACAGGTTTCATCGATTCAGACCCGCGTATCTATTCCGGATCGCGGTACCGTATTCCTGGGAGGCTTGACTCTAACCGCTCAGGTTGAACGAGAAGCCGGGGTTCCGATTCTCAGCAAGATTCCGGTGATATCCCGTTTCTTCTCGAACCGCAGCGAAGTCCAGGATAAACGCATCCTGCTGATTCTGGTCAAGCCGACCATTGTGCTCCAGGATGAAGCGGAAGAAGATGCCATTGCTGCGATGGGCAGATAGTCCAAAGCAGTACATCATGAAAGCAATAAAAAAAGGGACGCCGTCAAATGCGTCCCTTTTTTGTGCGCTGACAATGACTCACACCAGAATCAATCTCAGGCAAATCGTGCCTTGAGTTGTTCGTATCCCATCCAGGCAATCAGATTGTCCAGCATAACCATTGCGGTATAATTTTCCGCGACCGGCCAGATGCGGCTGACAATGGTAGGGTCGCGTCGTGTAATCGCCGCCAATTGGGTATTCTGGAGGGTATATTTATCAATGGTCTGCTGTGCTTTATCGATTGTGGGAGTCGGCTTGACGGCCAGGCGAACAATAATGTCCTGTCCGCTGGAAAGTCCTCCGGTGATGCCGCCGGCATTATTGGTCATGAATTGCACCTGACCCTGCTGGGCCTGCATGGCATCGTTGGACTGAATTCCAGTCATGTCCTTGACGGCAAAACCGGCGCCGATTTCAAGGCCCTTGACTGCCCCGATACCCAGCATTTGTCCCAGCTGCGCATCCAGCTTATCAAATACCGGTTCACCCAGACCGACCGGAACCCCCGTTACCACCACTTCGACAACACCGCCGGAAGAATCCCCGCTGCGGCTGATTTTATTGCACGCCTGCAGCATGGCTTCAGCGATTTCCGGGTCGGGACTGAGAATGACATGATGAACGCCGTATTTGGAGCGAATTTCATCGGCCGAAATCAGGGGGGCCTTGGCCCGGATATCATCAATGGCCTGTTCGATCTGGGCAAAGACTTTCATTTTTTCCAGGAACCGCATCTCCATGGTCACCAGGCCTTTGATATAAATTTCCTGGTAAAACGGATCCAGATCCCGCCGCATCTGTTTGTAGCGTTCGGTGTAGTCAAAAATTGTTTTGTGGTCTATATCCGGACAGCAGACACCGGCGGCTTCGCGGATATAGGAAAAGACGTTGATGCCGAATTTTTTCAGAATCTTTTTGGCGACACAGCCTGCCGCGACAATTGTGGAGGTATATCGTCCGCTGAAAATGCCCGCACCAATAGCATCATCGCAGGGGCCGTATTTGCAGAACGAGGCCCATGACGCATGACCCGGCCGCGGGGTGCGGTTGGTGTCCTGGTATTGCTTGATGTGAATAAAATGCCGATCCAGATTGGGAATCAAAATCGAAATAGGTGTCCCGTTGGTTAAATTTTTGTTGCCGGCGTTCTCAATGGTGTCGGCTGCATTCAGCCCGGTATAAATCACCGGCAAATCCGGCTCTTTTCGCGGGCTGGATAATTCATCCGTTCCGGGTTTTCGCAGTAATAAATCCCCATACAGTTCCTGTTCGGACAGGCTCATCGCCGGGGGAGCCCCCTGGACCACGGCGGTCAGGCCTTCCTGGTACGAACCTCCTGCGACGGTAACCTGAAAAAATCGTCCTGTATGACAACCAATCATAGCTGGCCTCCAAAGAAAAAGGTTTCTATATAAAGAATCATTCTTATACCCGAAAAGAGCTATCTTGTGAAGACCTGTTTGTCTTACTTCTTTGAAATTTGTTCAAACAGGGCCCTGGCCGCTTCTTGCGGACCCGAGGATTCATAGCCGTCGATACCCAGCCGGGTTCGCATCTGTCCGATAAATAATCCTCTGGCATAGGCTGTCTGGAACAGCTCGTTAGCCAGTTTGTCGTGAAGCGATTTATACTGCGGAGGGCCAAAAATATTGGCATAATAATTGTGGACCAGACCTGAAGAGGTGGTTGTGCCTTTGCTCATGCTGGCACCCTCCCGGAATGTCTGAATGGCTTTTTGCGGACTGTCAAATTGTTCAAGAACGGGATGTTCCTGGTCGACTTGTTCATAATTGTTGGCATATAAGATATAGTCCACCGCATATCCGTGCAGCACCTCGTCCAGGTTGGTGACAGGCAGCACGACGCGGGCATTAATCTTCTGAGGGCTCATGATGATGGCGCGGTCGATTTGTTCAAAGGCATATCCGGCCTGGAGATCGTCAAGCCGGACAAACGCACCGATTTCAGTGCCATAACCGCGAATGATGCCTTCGGGATCAACTTCAAAGGAACCCATGTCATCGGCAATGATGCGCAGTTCGCGGATGAATTCTTTTCCGATATGCCGAAATGCTTCCAGCGATTCGGATTTGCCGGTCGCGGTGTCGCCGATCAAAACGATATTGGCCGATTTGCCGTTTTTCAGGGTGATGCGCACCATGGCCCCGTGATAGGGCATCCGGCCTTTTTTCATCATGGCGATATTGTGAAGCGTCAGCACCATCTTTTTAAGGTATCCGAAGTAACCGTACTGCGGTTCACAGGGAACTGCCGCTACCAGAAGATTGTGCTGATGGTCCTCATGAAAGACGGTCGGCATTGTTCCATATTGTTTCATGAATTCCGGATCAGTGCCGAATAAATAAATTGCATCAGGGCCTTTGGCGATTTGTTCATCGGTAGCCAGCTCAAACAGGTTCGACAGCGCGCATCCCAAATCAATCATGCGCTGATGGAAATAAACAAAAATGACCATGGGGCCAACCTGGGCAGGGTAGCATATCCAGTTGGCTGCATCCAGCGTCAATCCATCAATCGGATTCTGTTCTACTTTTTTAAATTCACCCGTACGTTTGTTCATCGGAGGGTCGATAATCATCGGCGGTGCAATCCAGACCTGACGAATGAAAGGAATCTGATTCAGGGACGCGGCATATTTGTCTGGCAGGGTGGTCAAACGCGGTACGGCAATCAGACCGATATCGCAGCCGGCTGAAACCTGGCGATAGATACGCGGGTGATCACCGGTAATATTTTCACAGATATCGCGATAAGTGCCCCGAATAATATGCGTCAACGTTTCCACGGTGACGTTAAATGATCGATAGGGGCGACGTTCAAAACTGCTCTTGCCGGGTTCGGAATGCAGAATCATAAACCGGTCAAACGAGCGCCAGAAGTCATACAGCCCTTCGACAAATTCGTGAAGTCGAAGACGATTGGGTCGGTCCAGTAATGGTTTCAGTTCCGGCTGGTTTTCCGACAAATCGGCCAGTGAAATATCGGCAAGCTGAATCAGCAGGGCGATAATATTGGCTGAACAATCCTGTCCCAGCAAACTCGAAAAAAGAGTCCATGCCGGAGAGTCCTGCTTTTGAAGCGTTTTGCAGTATAAATGGACTACCTTGGCAAAGATCTCACTATGAAGCAATTCACCGGCGGTGGTACAAATGGAACCGGGGGTATGAAGGATTATTTGGCGGCCTTCGATTTCAAATCGTTTTTGATTCATGATTGGATTCCTTAACCTTTCTTATCTCGGTACGCGCAGTGAAAGTGTACGGATAAACTCCATAAATGGTTCATTATTTTACTTAGACAGGGTAATCTTAGCGCCGATGCTGTTCATCAGCGGGACAAAATCGGGAAATGTGACGCCGGCGGCTTCGGCAGTATCGACAGTCAATGGGCCGTCTTCAAGGCACATCCCGGCGATGGCACAGGCCATGACAATCCGATGGTCATCATAGCCATGCAGGGAGGCAGGATGCAGCCTCTTGCCGCCGCGAATCACCATGCCATCGGGTAATTCTTCGATGTCTGCACCCAATTTTGTTAACTCTTTGGCCATACAGGCGATGCGGTCAGTTTCCTTGTTACGGGCCTGCGGGACATTGAGCAAACGCGTTGTTCCGGATGCAAAAGCCGCCGTCACGGCCATGGCCGGCAGGGCGTCTGGAGTCCGGTTCATATCGATATCAACTCCTCTCAGAGACGATTGATGTATGCGGACGCCCTCGGTGCTGATGGTGATCTCTGCACCCATTTGCTGTAAATAATCCACCACCGCTTTATCCGGCTGGCTGTCGGAAAAATCCAGACCTGTCAGAGTCAGTTCATCGGCCAGCAGTGCCCCGGCACATAGAAAAAAGGTTGCACTGGAAAAATCAGCGGCGACCGGTAAGTTAAAAGAGGTGTATTTTTGGTGTCCAGAAATAGAAAAATGTGCCATTTCCTGACGCGAATAGCGGATGCCTTGTTTATCAAGCCAATCCAGAGTCATTTTAGCGTAGTCAGGTTCGTACAGCAGGGGTACTTCGATTTCGGTATCCCCATCAGCAAGCGGACATGCCAGTAGCAGACTGCTGAGATATTGACTGGTTGGGCAATGAATACTGACTTTGCCGCCGGAAAGCTGCCCTTTGACCTGAACTGGCGCACAATCATTGTTTTTCACGGCGATACAGCTTGCTCCAAGCTGAGTTAATGCTCTGCAAAGAGAACCAACTGGTCGGTTTTGTATCTGGTAGTCGCCTGTAAAAATCACTTCTTTATTGGGATCAGCAAGGCTTGCGGAACCCAGCGCAATGGCAAGGGTGGTTCCAGAGTTTCCGACATCAATAGTCGTATTCTTGAAGCTGATTTCTCCGCAGATTCCCTGAACAATCCATTGTAGAGGATCAGTTGTATCGATAGTCGCTCCCAGAGAACGATATGTGCTCACACAAGACAGGGTATCGTGAGAATAAAGAGGATTGCGAATGATGCTCTGTCCATCTGCCAAAGCGGCAATCGCCACAGACCGAATGGTGTGGGATTTGGAGGCAGGTATTGCGACCTTGCCTGAAAGCCTTGATTTTAGAGCATTTATATGCACATTATTTCCAGTTTAACTCTGTCTTTAATGCCTCATAATTCCGGGGTTTGCTTCATGATTACTCGGCCGGATTCTGCGGTAAGACAAATAAAATCGTGAAGGGTATATCAAATTTTGAAAAAAAGTGAAGAAAAATCTAAAAATTTTCAAAAAAATCAGATTTTATTTGAAATGGGATTAGCAAATCAGTTACTAATAGTGGGAACGAAATAGTTATTGGTCATTTGGGGGTCCAGAAATGATGTAAATAGAACGAAACAAAAACGTCCTATAATATCGGATATTTATAGGCTATCGAGAGTTGTAACTCTATATTCTTCTTGACTTTTCAGCGTGTTTCTGCTAATTTCCGCTTAATCTCAATGGGGACTTTTTCCGATTCTAAGAGACAATCGATAATCCCTGACAGCGCCTGTTCAGGCAGGGACGTCTTGTGTTTTTTGGAATGTGATCGGAAAGGCGAATATGAGAATCAGGACTTATTTCCGTATGGAGGGTGTCATGAATCGTATGAGTGTGTGGTGTGTATTGCTGGCTGGCCTGATGATGGTATCCAGCGCGACGGCTGTCAATTATGGGTCGTCCAAGTTTACCGATGCAGCAAAAATCCAGAGCGGCTTTGCCTCGGGGCAAAGTCAGGTTCGTGTGATCGTCGGCTTATTTGAGCCGGAGGCGGTCCGCAGCACGACCGACTGGAATTCCAAATCATCGCTTGCAACGCTGCAGTCGGCCATCAAGACAAAGCAGAATGCGGTCCTGTCCACGCTGACGACCAGCGAATTTACCCTGCGATATAAATACGACAATATCGCTGCGTTTTCAGGGTTTATTGCTGAGGCCGGGCTGGACAAACTGATTGCTGATAACAATGTTCGCTATATTCAGCCGGTTGTCCCTGTGTACAAGCAGATGAAGCAGGGGCTTGCCCTGATTAAAGGCTTGACCTATCGCACAAAATACACAGGCAAAGGAGTCGCTGTTGCCATTGTCGATGACGCGATGGATTACAGCCACCCGGCCCTGGGCAATGGCGGATTCCCCAACAGCAAAATTATCGGCGGGTATGATTTTGGCAATATGGATAATGATCCCGCCCCCGTACTTCCGGGAGCGGCTCAGGCTCACGGAACCAGTGTTTCCGGTGTCGCCGCGGGCAGTTATATCGAAGCCGGGGATTATATCGGCGGTGCCGCCCCGGACGCCAAGATTTACGCATTGAAGTTTTCTGATGATGCAACCGGCGGCCTGACCAACGATGGCGGTGCGGCATCGTGGGACTGGTGTGTTTCGCACAAGTATGACGATCCGGCCAATCCGATTCTGGTGGTCAGCAATAGCTGGGGCATTTCTTACCCGGTCAATGACGAGGCACTTGCGGATGCATTGGTCCCCCTGGAAGCTCAGGCTGCTAAAAACTGTGTTGAGGCGGGAATGATTGTTGTGGTTGCCTCTGGTAATGACTATTTTAAAGATGGTATCGGATTGCCTGCTGCCTGTTCTAATACCATTGCTGTGGGTGCCGTATCCGATGCTGCTGGTGTAGGTGAAGGTATTAATGCGGCTGGTATGGTGATGCCCTATTCCAATACCGGCATTCTCCTGGATGTATTTGCCCCGGCCAATTGCACCACCACCAGTGATATTGTGGGTGTAAACGGCTACGATGCCGGCAACTGGATGAGTTGTTTTGCCGGGACTTCCTGTGCGACGCCTTATGTCTCGGGTGTGATTGCCGTGCTGCAGCAGGCCAGTCTTGAAAAAACAGGGAGCTATCTGACACAGAACGAAGTCGTTCAGCTTTTCAAATTAACCGGTATTCCGACCACGGATACAGAAGCCCCGGATATTACCCGCCCATTGGTCAATGTCGAGGCGGCTATCGAGCAAATCAGCGGTGGTGATATGGCCGCTCCCATGCCCAATCCGGCCCAATGGGATATTGCCCCTGTGGCGACCGGCATGTCGCATATCGTGATGCGGGCGCTCGAAGCTGACGACAAATCCGGTGTTGAGTATTTCTTTGATTGCATTGAAAACGACGCGTTTGACAGTACAGCCTGGCAGGACAGCCCGCTGTATCAGTGCACCAGTGTTCCTCAGGGCGCAACCCTGAGTTTCCAATGCAAGGTACGCGATAAATCCATTAATAGGAATGAAACGGAATGGTCTGTGTCGAGTTCTGCGACAACCTCGGTGGGTTCAGACACCCTGCCTCCGGCGCCCAGCCCGGCCCGGTGGGAGGCCAGACCGCGCAAAATCAGCTCGACTTCAATTGCAATGGAAGCCGCAACGCATTACGATGAAAGCGGTGTGGAGTATAAATTTGAATGCACCAGTACAACCGATCCGCTCTATGCAGCCGATCCATCCGCATTAAGCAGCAGCTGGCAGTCCGCAACGACATTTGTCAAGACCGGCCTGAATAGTGCCGCACCCGGAAGCTATTATCATTATGTTGTTCTGGTTCGCGATAAATCGGCGGCCCAGAATCTGACAGCGGCATCGGAAGAAAATAAAATCTTATTGGCGCCTCCGGCTCGCACGCTGGAAGTTCCGTTCCCATATGCCACCATTGGTGAGGCTGTCAGTGCTGCCAATAATGGCGATGTCATTGTGATTCATCCCGGCACCTACCATTTTGATGCGAATCGCAATCTGTCGCCGTCTATCATGGTTCCCGACCCGGACAATCCGGGAGAGTTTAAATTAGTAGGTAAAAATATCACGATTCGCAGTAAAAATCCTGAGGATCCGACTGTTGTAGCGGCCACGGTGATTGATTGTCAGGCCTCGGACGGCGGCGGCGGCGATCATGCTCCCAGACGAGCGTTTGAGTTTGTTGAGGGGCACGATAATACGATGGTGATTGACGGTTTAACCATCATCAATGCCATGGCGGTGAATAATCCTTCTGGTGCTCCCACGATGCCGGGAGCAAGCGGCGCGGATGCTCTGGGCGGTGCGATTCTTTGTACCGGCGGAGCCAGTCCGACAATCAATCACTGTGTATTCAGGAATTGTGCAGCGATCGGTCAAAATGCAAGCAACGGGGCCAACGGTCAAAGTCCCAATCAGAATAACGGCGCCAGCGGTCAGGATGGCGGAGATGGCGGCCATGGCGGTGAAGGGCGCGGCGGGGCGATATACTGCGATCCGAACAGTTCGCCTGTCATTTCAAATACCCTGTTTGAAAATTGCCGGGCCTGGGGCGGCAACGGCGCTGCCGGCGGCAATGGCGGCAACGGTGCCGGTGCTGATGATCTGGAAGAGGGTGGTTATGGGGGTAATGGAGGCGCCGGCGGTGATGCCGGTTTTGGCGGAAATGCCTATGGTGGTGCTATTTACACCGATGGCAATAATACTATTGTACTGAAAAATGTCACAATCAATCTGTGTTCACTGCGAGTCGGTGTCGGCAGCTTCGGCGGCAACGGCGGCAATGGCGGTGACGGTAAGGAAGGCGAAGGCGTGCCGGGTAACGGCGGCTTTGGCGGCTGGGGCGGTGACGGCAGTTCCGATGGCTTCTATGCCTACGGTGCCGGCATCTATTATGGTCCAACATCCTCCATTACTGTTGAAGATTGTGAATTCACCGGCAATACGATCCTGAGGTCTGAGATTCTGACATCTCAGGACTATCGCGGCGGCGACGGCGGCAATGGCGGCGGAGCAGATGGCGACGGTGCCCAGGGCGGCAGCGGCGGACATGGCGGCTTCGGCGGCAATAGCGGCGATGGTATGATTATTGGTGACGGCGGCGATGGCGGTGATGGTGTTGACGGCGGGGTTGGCGGCAATGGCGGCAGTGGTGCAACCGGCGGTGACGGCGGCAATCCGCGGGGCAGCCAGGGCTCGTCAGGGGGTGCATTCCGTACCACACAAACACTCGGCGGCGCCAGTTTCTATCAGTATGGCTGCAACATCACGATGACCAATACGATTATTCAGGACAATGAGTCCTTCTGGGATTATGCCGGCGGTGACTTCCTGGCCAGCGCAGAATTTGTGATTGGCGATATCATTGAAGAACCGAATGCGATTGAACATCTTGTAAACTACCAATCGGTTCCTTTGACTCAAAAAGAAACTCCCTGTGTCGCAGTTTATGAGGATTGTCAATTTATTGGTAATACATCCGCTCTCGATGGCGGCGCTCTGTACAGCGCGCCAAACTGCCAGATTACACTGAGAGACTGCTTGTTCTCAGAAAATACCGTCGGCGTGGATCGCGATCCAGGCAATGATTTTGACGGCGTGGGTGATGGTGCGGGTATTCTCTGGCTGGGAGCACAATCTCAGGGTATGTCTTCCGTGTCCCTGTTCCGGGCCTGGTCCATTATGGTGGACAATGAAGGCAATCCGATGGGAACGATGGGCTATTATACGGTTGACAGTGCATTCAACCTGACAGCCCATACCACGGTTAAAGATGTGATCTGGGGTTATCTTAAAGATAACCGTGATCAGCTTAAGATCGCAGCGATTCAGGTTTGGCAGCCCGTACCTCTCACTCCTCCGGCTGAAATCCGGTTTTATGACTGGTATCTGATGGAATTTGAGTGGGATGCCCTTCAGGGCGCCAACACCACCATCGGCTATCTGGACGCCGAAGGCGTTGACTTCGAGGATAACATTGCCGTCACCAACACCACCTATCATGTCAGTGCCGGCGGCGGTGTGCATGCTTATAATATGGTTCCTTCGGATCAGACCTGGGTTCATTTCAAGGATGTCAATTTCTCCGGCAATGAGGGTGCCTATGGTGCAGGAGCCGCGATTGGACGCCTGATTTTTACCTATGAAGACAGTCTGGTTCATGAAAATGAGGCTCAAAACGGCGGCGGCTTGTATCTCTATGAAAGCGATGTTCTGCTTCAGAATGTGACGGTTTTCAATAACGTCGCCACCGATGTCAGCCAGGTCGGCATCAGCGGTGACGGTGCGGGCATTTATGCCCTCGACAGTTCATTCCTGATTCGTTCCTGCAGAATGACCAATAATAGGAGTGATGGTTTTGGTGCCGGGCTGTTCATTGAAGGCTATGGTCTGAATCCCGAAGAGGATATGGATCAGATGGTTCGCAACTGTCTGATTAACGACAATAGTTCCAGATTCGGCGGCGGCGGCATTTCCGCCAATTCGGCCTTTGTCAATCTGTACAATTGCACCATCGCGGACAATGTTACCACAGGTCTGTATGCTTATGGCGGCGGTATTGGCTGCTTTGATGCAGTCGTCTGGCTGACTAATACCATCGTCTGGGACAACCTTGGACCTTACGGCAATCAGATTGCCCTGGGTGATCCTGCCCAGGTCGGCAATCCCTATGTCACTCTGATTTCGTCCTATTCCAATCTCATGGGTGGATTCGCCGAGGTCTATGAGGCCCCGGGTGATCCTCTGTGGCTGGATTTCGGCGGCAATTTCGGGGACGATATCGAAGCGGATGATCCGCTGTTTGTTCGTGTGGTCGATGCCGATTCCCCGCTTGAAGTCACCTATTATCTCAGCCAGATCGAGTCCGGCCAGCGGGCGGTCAGTTCCTGTGTCAATACGGGCGATCCGGCCAGCTTGAGCCTCCTGGATCCGGACACCTTTGGTTATATCGGCACCACGCGCAGCGACCATGTGCCCGATACGGGGATCATGGACCTGGGATACCATCAGAATGCGGCCTTGACCGTGCGGGATTATGTACTGACTGCCTCGGTTTACATTGCGGACAGGGATCCTTATGGAAGCCTCAAAGCCGAATGGACTCCTGCCGGATCGATGATTGTGTCCGAGTCGCAGGATATAGCCATGATTAGACAGGGTACGGTTGTCCTTCTGACGGCTATACCCAACGATAATTACCGCGTCAAACGCTGGATTGGAACCGACGATGATACCTTGACCGGCAACACGAATACGATAACCATGAGCGGCAATCGCACGGTTCAGGTTGAATTTGAACTGGCCGTGCCTCGCAATCGCCTGGTCCCCACAGACTATCCGACGGTGAATGCCGCATTGGCAGCCGCACGGGATGGCGATACCGTTATTCTGGCGCCGCGGCCCAATCTGCCTTACACGATTGTTACTGAAACAGGCGACGGCCTGGACCTGATGGGCAAGAGCATTATCATTACCTCTGAAGATCCCAACGATCCGGCCGTAGTTGCCAATACCGTGATCGATTGTCAGGGCTCACGCTATGTTCCGCAGCGGGCATTCATGATTCGCCGCGGTGAAGGTCCTGATACCATCATCCAGGGACTTACCATTCGAAATGCACTCTGGATTGGAGAACTGGGTCAGAACGCGGTGATTCCGAATCCGCCCATGCCGGATGATCCCACCATCAATCCCCCGCCGCCTCCGCGTGCCAACAGCGGTGAAGACGCTATTGGGGATGGCTTCGGCGGCGCCATTCTGATTGATAACGGCAGCTCGCCCATCATTCGCAACTGCGTATTCTACAATTGCCAGGTCGTTGCGGCCTGGGGCGGCGATGGTGCCAATGGCCGAACTCCTGCTGAAGGCAGCAACGAGGATGGCCAGAGCGGCGGACATGGCGGCATCGGCCAGGGCAATGGTTACGGTGGCGCGATCGCAATTCTTGATAAGAGTTCTCCGCTGATTCAGAATTGCATCTTTACTGAAAACCGGGCCCTCGGCGGCTGCGGCGGCATCGGCGGCAACGGCAGCAATGCCGACGGCAGCGGTCGTGAAAGCTGGGGTGGTGACGGCGGTTACGGAATTGGTGACGGCATCGGCGGCGCGATTTATGCCGAAGAACAATGCGATGCCGTAATCACCAACTGTGTCTTTGATGACAATTATGCCAGACAGGGAATTCCCGGCACCGGCGGCGCCAAGGGAAGCGGGGCGGAATATCCTGACCCGTATAATCCGTCTACGCCCGGCAGCAACGGCTTTGCAGTGTCGTATGGAATGATTCGCGGCGGTGCGATTACCCTGGGCAAGGGTGCGACCTCCAGCGTTATCGATTGCGTATTCGACGGTAATAAGGCATTTGAATCCGATTACTTGAATACGGTTTATATCATTGGTGAACAGGAAGTAACCCAGACGTCCGAAGAATATCAATTCCTGACTCGCGGCGGTGCGATTACGGTCGACCCCAACAGCACCATTGAGAACTTCAGCAACCTGATCATCAAAAACAGCGGCGGTTGTGCGCTGGATATCGGCTCAGGAACTCAAATTTATGTCAAAGACTGCGTATTTGAAAACAACTACGACTGGGAAAGGACGTTCCTGGATTTCTATCTGGAACCGGAACAGGTTCTGCAGCTGTATGAGCAGTATTATCCGGAAGCTCTGACAATCAGTGCAGGTGCGGTGTTTATCAATGAAGATTGTCAGAATGTTATTTTTGAAAACTGCACCTTTAATAAGAACTACTCCAAGAGCTACGGCGGGGCCATCAACGCCAAGTCGGACTTCACGGCGATCAATTGCAGCTTTGGTGCCAACGAAGCCCAGGCCAACGGCGGTGCGATCGATATGTATTATTACATACCCGATCCGAACACCTACACGCTGGAAATGACTCTGACCGGATGTACCTTTGCCGACAACAAGGCCGGCAACTGGGGCGGTGCAATCCATACCCAGAATTTTGAGGCCGCCTTCAACCAGTGCTACTTTATCAATAACACGGCCTGGAGCGGCGGCGCGATGCATCTGTCCGAAGGCAGCATCCAGGTGGGCAACTCGCTGTTCAGCGGAAACTCTGCAACCGGCCTGTCGTATTTCCATCGGGCAGTCAGCGGCGAAGGCTTTGGCGGTGCTCTGGCTTGCCTGAACACCAGCGCCACGATTGTGGATACGGTCTTTGTTGAAAACCGTGCCGAAAGCGGCCAGGGCCAGGGCGGTGCGATTGCCCTCGTCAGCGGCAATGCAATTATCAAGCATCAGCTCGATAACTGTCTGCTGGCGGATAACTATGCCAAACTGACCGGCGGTGCAGTCGCCATGACCAATGGTGTCAGTCCGTCGTTCAACAACTGCACCATCGTCGGCAATACGACCGACGGCCAGGGCGGCGGCCTGTTTATCAGCAACAGCAGTCAGGCGACGCTGACCAATAGCATCCTCAGCGGCAATGGCAGTTTTGCAGTCTATGAACAGCCTTCCTCGGCGGATGCCAAGGTGAACAACTGTCTGTTCTACGGCAATCCCAACGGCGATTACTTCAATGCCCAGACGGCTTCGGCCCTGACGGTTCCGCAGTTGAATGCGATTGCCGGCAATGCGGCCAATCTTGCCGCAAATCCATTGTTTGCAGTGGGCGTATTGGGCGATTATTATCTCAATCCGTCCAGCCCGGCCATCAATGCCGGCAATGGAACCGCGCTGAGCTTCGGGCTCAATACGTATACCACCAACACCAGTATCAGTCCCGCGGTTCTTGATGGCGGTATCGTTGACCTTGGATACCACTATTATAACGCGGCCAATGCCAATATCATGCCTCGCTTTACCCTGACAGCTTATGTCCAGGACAACCGGGGCGTGGTTACACCGTCCAGCCAGATCTATTACATGGGTCAGAAAGCAACGCTGACGGCAGATATTCAGTCCGACTACATCATCACCGGCTGGAGCGGCGGTACGGTCAATGATGGCTCCGATGAGGCTGTCAATCATGTGATGATGACGTCCAACAAGACGATTACCGTGCTGGTTCGCCAGAAGCAGACTTATCTGGTTGGCGGTTCCAGCCCCTTTACGGAAGTCCAGCAGGCCATCGATGTCGCCCAGGACGGTGATACGATTATGGTTATGCCGGGACGCTACAATCCGGGCGTCGGAACTTCAGGCGATTATGACGCCTCACTGGTAACTATCAGCCTCAATGGCAAGAAACTCAAGATTACCGGGTCCAATCCCGCTGATGAAGAAGTTGTGCGTGCAACGGCGTTTGAGAATTACGAGTTTTCTCTCATCAATACGCCCGAAGAAGCGATTATCGAGGGAATCACCCTGCGGTCCGGTCAGATGTACATCATCGCCGGCAGCCCGACCATTCGCAACATGATCTTTGAAGAGTGCCGATGGACAGGCGGGAACCCGACCAAGACGCTTAATTGCGGCGGTGGTGTTGTGGATGGAGCCGACGGAGGCAGTGTCCTTGGCGGTGCTGTAACCATCCTTGAAAGCTCGCCGAAATTTATTCACTGCAGTTTTGAAAACAACAGTGTCCAGGGCGGCAATGGCCAGAATGGTGCAGGTGGATGCGAAGCGCATCCCACCGGCGGTGATGGCGGATGGCCGGGCCGGGCTTATGGCGGTGCCGTCTACGCTGGATTCAGCAGCAATGTCATCTTTGACCATTGTACCTTTACCGGCAATGAAGCCCTCGGCGGCACAGGGGGTAACGGCGGCGTTGGCGCTACGATTGGCGGAACTCAATATCATGGCGGACGCGGCGGCGGCATGATATGGCCGGATTCCATCGAAAACAGCTATGACAGTTTCGGCTCCTGGTGGGATGGCTGGGAAGAAGGCGATAAGTACTACTTCTATTCCTCCATGTTCGGCACCTACGATTACGATGTCTGGGCCAGATGGTTTGGCTGGACCAAGTGGAAAAACTGGGAAGAATTCCTGGCATCAGAAGATTATGCCAATGCCATGACCACCACGCCCAAGCCTGATGGTTATGAAGAGTACTGGCGATACAGCGGTTACGGCGGTGCGGTGTATTGTGCTTATGACACCACAGCTAAATTTGTCGGGTGCGTCTTTGCCGACAATGCAACCGATGGCAGTTTGTCGGGAATAGGCGATGAAATTGAACCGACCCCCAATCGTCAGCTGGATCTGCCCACCGCTGGTGGTGCCGTCTTCGCATTGCAGGATTGTGCACTCGAATTCACCGATTGCCAGTTCAATAACAATACCGCTGATCGCACAACCGTTGAACTGCCGCTGACGTTTAATACCAGCTTTGGCGGTGCGATAGCCTACGAAAACGCGTGCAATGTGGTCTTCACCCGGTGCGACTTCAACAACAATGAAGCAGCGGTCGGCGGCGGGCTCTATGCCTATAAGTCGCAGACAACCGTGGCGGACTGCAACTCCTTTGATAATTATGCGTATGCCGGTTCGGGCATCTATGCCGAATACGACACCATCGAGATTACCAACACCCGGTTTGTGCGTAATGAAGCAGTGACTCCGCCGGCTAATGTGATCCCCGGTGAAGGCGAAAATGACCCGCCGGTCATCTATGAAACGCTGGCGGCGGCCGGTCAGGGCGGCGGTTTGTTTGTCGGCAATGCCGAACTCAAACTGAGCCACTCGGTCTTTACAACCAACCTGGCCGACATCTCCGGCGGCGGTATCTACCTGGCCGGGGAAGACCCTGTCGACTCCAGCATCTTCAACTGCCTGTTTGACAACAACGTCGGACGGCGGGATGGCGGCGGTGCCTCGGTTAACTGGTTTGTGACCTCAAACTTTGCCAACTGTACATTTGCCAATAATAAGTCCACGGGACGGGGCGGTGATTATAGTGATCCTGGTTCCGGCGGTGGTTTGTATTGTGCCTATGGTAGCAATGTTAATATCCTTGACAGCATTTTCTGGGATAATACTGCTGCAGATGGTATTCAAATCACAGTCGGTACGGGTTTCATTTATGATCCGCGTCCGGCGACCTTAAGCATCTCTTATAGTGATGTTCAGGGCGGAAACACCGTCTCTTCGGTCCGGGTAGCTTCTGGTTCGACCCTCAACTGGGGCGTTGGCAACATCAATGCCGACCCCGGATTCCAGGTTCACCCCGATGGATTGGGCAATTACTATCTGAATCAGACCGGCCCCTGTATCAGTACCGGCTCTGTTCCGGCAGGCTCAATTGGACTGGAAACCTACACCACCAACATCCTTGGCGGACTGGATAAGGGTATCGTCGATATGGGGTATCACTATCCCCTTCAGCAGGGCACATCCACTTGTGTTATGACTGACCTGGTAATGAATGGCCAGGTTGGATTGGATGACCTGGCGATTCTGGTGCAGTACTGGATGTTTGGCTGCAGTGACATCAATACCTGGTGTGGCGGGTCTGACTTTAATTATGACTCACAGGTCGATTTTGACGATATGTCGATCCTGTCGCGCTGCTGGCTCGAAGCGGATAATGAAGCTCCGATAGCACCGGCGTGGGCTCTGATTGACCCGATTCTCGCCCCATTCAATACCTATAATCAGTTGGTATTGACAGGACAGCCCACCAGGGACAACTGGTTCCCGGAAAATCAATTGCAGTATCGGTTCCTTTGTATTGATCCGGTTGACGGTCCCGATAGCGGATGGCTGACAGACCCTGCCTATGTGGTGACTGGTCTTACCTTTGGGAGACAATACAAATTCCAATATCAGGTCCTTGACCCGATGGACAATATTTCGATTGCAGCAGTTGAGTTGACTGGAATCCCCGGAACGCAGTACTTCCCGCAGCCGGATCCGCTGAACCCGGTGCCTAACCCGATAATGCTGTGGGACGTTCCGCCGGCTGCAATGGATGAAACTCGCATCACAATGACAGCATTGGAGATTACTGATCCTGAAAATCTTGGCTTGGAGTATGAATTCCAGCGTTATGTCGGAGACGTCGCGATAGGTTCTCCTGCCGCGACATTTAAGGTTCAAAATATTGATCCAGGTTCTACAGGTTTAAATACTTTTTATTCAGCCACACCATGGGTCTTTACCGACACAGGCTTGATCACAGGTCAGATTTACACTTATAGAGTACGCTGCAGATATGGCAATACACTAAATACATGGACGCAGCTATCTATTGAAGCCTCTGCAACCCCGCAGGTCGTGGATAATGAGCCGCCGCTGCCGAATCCGGCTGTCCTTACCAGTGCCACGAAGGTCAATGTCAACGGTATCTGGTACCACCTGGTTGTGGCTCAGGAAGCCGATGATGACAGCGATGTCGAGTATCAGTTCGAGTGTGTTGTTGGAAATTCTCTGGACGGCAACAACGCCATCTGGAGAAATGCCGACAATGTGGCCGATATGCCGAATAACCCGAACGGAACCGCTCCGACGCCCAATGTCATCTGGGTCCAAGTCGATAGCCAGTTTGCCGGTTATCAGTACCGTGTCCGGTATCGCGACCGCTCCCCGCTGCAGAATACAGGTCAGTGGAGTGAGCCGTTGCAGGCCCAGTAATACCCTGATGTAAAGGTTTCAAAGGCCGCGGTGATTTTCACCGCGGCCTTTTTTGTTTCTTGTCTTCTTTTGTGTTAACCCGCCTGCATTCTTGTCCGAAGACAATCGTGTACAGAATACAGATTTATTGCGTCGTGGGGTAACAGATATGGCTCGATATGCCGATTTTGAAAAAATGTGCTGCGATGTCGCAGCGATGAGCAAAAGGGAAGTCAAAAGCCAGTTGCTGCACTTTCCGGGCAAACTCAAACTGGATTTCTCCGAAGATTATCTGGACGGCCTGACTGTCGAACGACTCCGTCATATCCTGCTGGCTGCCCTCATGGTCGATATGCGAAAACACGCCTGAATATGTCGGAAAATTATTCACGACAGGGGAATAATAAAAAAGGCTGATACCTTTCGGTACCAGCCTTGCTAAAGCGTTCTAATAGAATTTTGGAATATATAACTTAATATTATCGTCCCGCTTTAGCTCTTTGAAACATATAGAGAGTAAATAGAAGAAAAAGAGCTATAATTCCAAACGTCATTATATACAATCCTTCGGCTTGAATGCAATAATATTCTTAAATTTTTATGAAAAATTCCATATCTATACAAAGACAGGTATAATATAGCCATTATATAGGGTTAATTTCCCGCAATAATCCAGCCGTAACAGGCCAGAAAACACTTGTCGTTTGGATAAAAAATCTCTACAATACAGTCTATCTGAATGGTTCTGTAGTTTGGCCAAACCAGGATTAAGGAGTTTGAAGGACTTTTTTAAAAGGATTCGTATGCTGTCCCGACTGTATTCTGTGACTTTGGAAGGCATTGAGGGAATTCTCTGTGAAGTTGAAGTTGACATTTCGCTGAATGGCCTCGAAAAACCAATGATTGTCGGCCTGCCGGATACCGCCGTCAAAGAAAGCATCGAACGTGTTCGCAGTGCCATCACAAATTCGGGCTTCCGATATCCGGAAACACTTGCCCTGATAAACCTTGCCCCTGCCGATGTCAAAAAAGCCGGACCAGCCTTTGATCTGCCCATCGCCCTGGGTATTCTTGCCAGCGGGGACAAAATCACCAGTGACAAAATGGGCGATTATGTCATCGCCGGCGAACTGGCCCTCGACGGTCGCGTCCGGCCCGTCAACGGCGTCCTCAGTATGGCCATGGCCGCTGCCAGACAAGGCTTTAAAGGCATCATTGTCCCCATCGAAAACGCCTCAGAAGCCGCCGTAGTACAAGATATTGAGGTCTTCGGTGTCGGTTCCCTTACACAGGCGGTCGCATTCCTGACCGAACAGCTCCCGATTGAACCAACTGTAATCGATATAGAAAATCTATTTCGTCGGTCTTCAGCCTATGATATTGATTTTTCCGATGTCAAAGGTCAGGAATCCGTCAAGCGTGCCCTGACCATTGCCGCTGCAGGCGGCCATAACGTCATGATGATTGGCCCGCCCGGTTCAGGCAAAACCATGCTTGCACAGCGAATGGCGACCATTATGCCGGACTTGACCCTGGCCGAGTCGCTGGAAACTACCCGTGTCTATTCTGCCGTAGGCCTGCTCGAAAAAGGCAAGGCGTTAATCGCCACGCGCCCCGTGCGAACCCCGCATCACACTGCCTCCGGCCCATCGCTGGTCGGCGGCGGTACTCATCCTCGCCCGGGCGAACTGAGCCTGTCCCATCATGGCATCCTGTTCCTGGACGAATTCGCGGAATTTCCCCGCAATGTCCTGGAAATGATCCGCCAGCCGCTTGAAGAAGGGGCTGTCATGGTCAACAGGGCCAAAGGCACCATGCGTTTCCCCGCCCGTTTTATCCTGATAGCCGCCATGAATCCCTGTCCGTGCGGCTACTTCGGCTCCGACCACAAACGCTGTCGCTGCACCACGGTCCAGATCGAACGCTACATGGCCAAAATCTCCGGGCCCTTGCTCGACCGCATCGATATTCACTGTGAAGTCGCCCCCGTTTCGTTCCATTGTCTCCGCAGCGGCCCGGACGGTACCCCCTCCGAGCAGATTCGCCGGCAGGTTTCCGCTGCCCGTGCCATCCAGTCCGCCCGCTTCGGCAAAGACGGACTGATGACCAACGCAACCATGGCCCACCGCGACATCCAGAAATGCTGCAAGCTGGACGAGACCTGCCAGATGATGCTCAAGCAGGCGATGACTGAATTCGGCCTGTCTGCCCGCGCCCATGACAAAATCTGCAAAGTTGCCCGTACCATCGCGGATTTGGAAAATAGCGACACCATACATCCTGAACATCTGGGCGAAGCCATCAGCTACCGCAAATTGGACCGCAAACTCTAATTCTTGCCGGGTTCCTGGTTGATGCATAATCTATTGTAAATGCTGAATTTGCAATCCAAAGAGCGGCGTTTGCTCCAGTGCGCTTGCGACAGGGTATACAAGAAAGATTTGGACAATCTTTGACAAAGATACTATACTTTGCCCCGTTAATACGTGGTCGCAAAAGGAATAGTATTAAGGATTCAGCCACATTAATGGGCGAACAATCAAAACAACCAGGATGCTGTAAGCGCTCGGAGTTGGCCTACGAACGGGCCTTCCGGGTCATCCCCGGCGGGGTCAATTCTCCCGTGCGGGCATTTCGCGAAGTCCAGCTTTGCCCGGTCTTTATCCGGTCTGCCCGCGGCAGCCGAATCTGGGATATCGACGGCAGCGAATACATCGATTACGTCGGCTCCTGGGGCCCGATGATTCTGGGCCATGCCCACCCGGCCGTCGTCTCTGCCGTTCAGCAGGCCGCCGCACTGGGTACCTCCTACGGTGCCCCCACCGAAGGCGAAGTCGAACTGGCCCAGCGAATCTGTTCGGCCTATCCATCCATCCAGAAAGTCCGTCTTGTCAGCAGCGGAACCGAAGCAGCCATGACCGCCGCCCGCCTGGCCCGCGCCTATACCGGCAAAGATATTCTCATTAAAATGATCGGCTGCTATCACGGCCACTGCGACAGTATGCTGGTCAAGGCCGGCTCCGGCGTTGCGGAACTGTCCACCGCCTCCAGTGCCGGCGTTCCTGCGGATTTGGCCGCCAAGACCGTCACCGTCGCATACAATGACATACACACCCTGACGCTGGCCTTCAAAAAGCATCAGGGCCAGATCGCAGGTGTTCTGATAGAACCAGTCGCCGCCAATATGGGTGTCGTCCTCCCGCAGCCCGGCTACCTCCAGCAGATTCGGCAGTTATGCTCCGAACAGAATGCCGTGCTGGTCTTCGATGAAGTCATCACCGGGTTTCGCGTCGCTTTCGGCGGTGCCCAGCAGCTTTACGGCATCCAGCCCGACCTGACCTGCCTGGGCAAGATCGTCGGCGGGGGGCTGCCCTGTGCCGCCGTTGGCGGCAGACAGGATATCATGGATATGCTTGCCCCGCTGGGCCCGGTGTATCAGGCCGGTACCCTTAGCGGCAATCCTTTGGCCGTAGCCGCTGCCAATCCATCACTGAATCTCCTCCAGGACCCCGCCTGCTACCAGAAGCTGGAGCAATCCGCAGCGGCGTTAGCTGAAGGCCTGGCCGATGCCGCCCGCAAGGCTGCCATACCCGTGACCATCAACCGCGTTGGCTCCATCATGACCTGCTTCTTCACCGACCGGCCCGTACAGAATTTTGATGATGTCAAAGCCTGTAATATGCCCCGCTTCAAAGCCTTTTTCGCGGCCATGCTCCAGCAGGGTATTTACCTGGCCCCCAGCGCCTTCGAGGCGATGTTTGTCTCGCTGGCCCACACGACAGAAGATATTGAAAAAACAGTCAGCGCCGCCTATAATGCATTCCGAAAAATTCTCTGACAGGAGACCTTTATATGGAAGAAAATAAACAGCAGAAAGCTCCCGATTTGATTGATACGACCGATTGCCTCGAAGCCATCGGCGCCATTCGATCCATGAAAAATTTTCTGTTTGCTGTGATTATGCTCTGCTTAATTATTACCGGCATCGTGTTCTGGCTGGAACGCGCCGGCCGGATCGATAAATCCAGCCTGGCCTGCTGCGGCAGTTCTTCGCAGACATCTGAAGCCTCAAAGACCGGCAATACCATGGTCAATGCCGACGCCGAAAAAGAAACAGTCCAGTCGGAAGTTGCTCAGGCCGCCAGCCAGATATCGGCCCTGGTCGAATCCCAGCTGGATGCTCCCGACCAGAACCTGTCTTCTGATTCTATCGGCGCCGAAACGGTCGAACAGACCCCGGCACAAGCCGTGGCGGAAGAGCCTCTGGCTCAGTCTCAGCAGCCGGTCGAAGATGAGAGTCTGCCCGGGATTTTCCGCGTCCATCCGTCCTGTGATACAGTGACGATGATCGTTAAGGCCTGCAATTTTATCCTCGTGATTGCAGCGACAATGTACTGCCTGATGCTGCTGATGAGCCTGAAAATTTCGCTGACCGGAAGACTTGGCGGCATCAATCATATCAGCCGGGCATTCTTTATTTCACTGTTTGCACTGGTCATTCTGCTGCCCTGGCAGGTGCTGCTGCCCGGTGTGGTGACCGGGGCGATCTATCAGCCGACGGAATTATTGTGCCGATGGAGTGCCAAGGCAAAATTATCCACCTTCTGGCTGGTGATGTGCTATTTGCGATTCGTCGCGCTTTGGCTGGTGGTGGTGTGGCTGTTTGTCTGGTCGCAGATTCGTGCCGGAAAATGGGCCAAAGCAACCCTTCGCCGTCTGGGTTTGGTGCGTTAATCCGATGGCACAGCAGCTGGCTTTTATCGGCATGGGGATTATGGGCGCCCCGATGACCCTGAATTTGCTCAAAGCAGGTCACCCGGTCACGGTCCATACCCGCACCAAGTCAAAGGCTGCCGAGGTTCTGGCCGCCGGCGCCGTCTGGGCCGACAGTCCCGCCCGGGCTGCCGACAACGCTGACATCATTTTTACCTGTCTGCCCGACACCCCCGATGTGGAAGAAGTCCTGCTGGGTTCCGACGGCGTGATTCAATCCGCAAAGCCCGGTGCTGTCTGTGTGGACCATTCCACCATCAGCCCTGACGCCACGGTCCGCATGGCAGAGCAATTGTCGGGCAGAGGCATTACCCTGCTGGATGCCCCCGTCAGCGGTGGAGAAAAAGGTGCCATTGAAGCCAAACTGTCGATTATGATTGGCGGCCCGCAGGAGACTGTGGACACCATTCGCCCGGTTCTGAATGCCATGGGCACCGCCATTACCTGGTGCGGCCCGGTCGGCTCCGGCCAGACCACCAAGCTGGTCAATCAGGTCATGGTCATTCATACGATTATGAGTATTGCCGAAGGGCTGGCTTTTGCCAAACGGGCGGGGCTGAATCTGGAAACCACCATGGCCGCCACCTCCGCAGGTGCCGCCTCCAGCCGTTCTCTGGTGAATCTCGGGCCCAAAATTCTGGCAGGAGATTTTGCCCCGGCGTTTAAGGTCGATTTGCAGTTAAAGGATTTGCGTCTGGTCCAGGAAACCGCCCGCAACATCGGCCAGCCTCTGCCGGGAACGGCGCTGGCCGCAGAACTGCTGGGTGTCCTGGCTGCCCGGGGCCGCGGCTCCGATGGCACTCAGGCGCTCTATGAAGTCATCCTGTCTCTGGGTGCGGACAAAACCTAATCCGTCTTCAGCGCAAAAAAAAGGCCGTCCGGAAGGTGTAATCGCAGACGGCCCTATCAGAAAAGGAGTTAACTCCCTACTCGTTACCCCCTTCACCGGAAGAACTGTCGCCGCCGTCACCGTCGGAAGGCTCTTCGACGACTGTTCCGCCGTCATCGCCGTCGGTCAGGGCGGCCGTACCGGTATCATACGCAAGGCTTTGGGCAAACACGCTGCCCTGAATCATCACAATACAAACCAGTAAAAGCAGTGCAATCATCATACGTTTCATAGACATCCCCTTTCGATTAAAATCGGTTAAATGCATTCCTGATAGGAATTGGCTTGTGGTTTCAATATCACAGGGCTGGTAATCCCGCTGGGCAGCATGTTGTCGGCCGCGGGGGTGATTTCGATGGTTCCAATATCTCCGGCTTCGGTCGTTTCCGAACCGCCGTCATTGAGCGTGGCGCCGATGTTGGTCACATAACCCGAGGTATAGTTCGTGGTGTCCGCCATAGAGATAATCGTGCCGTAAATCTGCGCATTGCCTCGCACGTCCACAATCCCGCCGACAATGGCTCCTGTCAGGAGGTTGTTGTCGCCGGTGTTGGGGTTGGTATTGCCCAGGTTGACGTTGAAGTGGGGTGCCAGAATCGTTGCTTCGGGAATCGAAGAATTATTCTGGAACGTCGCCGTCCCGGTGAAGTACAGGCAGTTGGCCTGCCAGTTCAGACTGCTGGGAGTATTGGTGATGATAACCCCGTTGAACGTGCAGTTTTCAAACCGCACATTGTTGTAATAACTGCTGGTGCTGGTCGAACAGTCCACATACAGCACTTCTTCGAACGTGCAGTTTTTGAATAATGCATTGTTATTGCTGTTGAGAACGACATTGCGAAATGTCTTGTTTTCATATTTATAGCGATCCAGTGTTCGGCTGCCGCTGCTGGCAGGCTGACTGTAGTTGCCCGCCGCATGAGGAAAATATTCGCGGACCTTCGTGATGCCGCTAGTCGAAATCTTGCCATTGGCCACCAGTGAGCCGGTTGCTGAGACGGTGGTGGCGGGAATCGCGTTTTTGTACATCGATGTATTATAATCGCCAATACTCAGCCCGGGAATGTTGCTCTGGTCGGGAACCCCGTAGTTAATGCCCTGGTGGTCTCCCTGGATTTCGTCGGCTGAGGTATAAATCCGGTTTCCGTCGGCATCGAACATGGGATTGCCGTCACTGTCCAGGGTCTCAAGCTGATACGACTGGGCCATGACAGTATCTTTGGACAACACGGTATTAATGGTTCCTTCGACGCTCGAATCGGGAGTCATATTGAAAGGTGATATGGAAGCCCGGTCCCATGAACTGTAGATGCTGCCGTGAATGGTGGTGTCGCCGGTAATCCACATGCGTCCGCGACCGGCCAGGGCATAGTTCATGACTGTGGCATCTTTGGTGATGCTCAGGTTAAGCTTCAGTGCCCGGGTGACTCCACCGTCGGCACCGGTGACCTGAATGATAACCGCTTTGGGATCGCTGGAATAGCGCGAGAAACTGATTTGAAAGGCTCCGCCGCTCTGACAGGGAATATATGCAGGTGTCCGGATGCGCATTCCGGTACCGCCGGCGTCCGTAAATGCGATGGCGCTGGGAACGGTCACATTTCCCAGCTTGACCGTCTGCAGTTGTGTGCACAGCTTGGACCACATCGTATCGGCTTCAGTCGTCGAGACGTAATTATATCCGGTCTTCAATGGATTGGTGGTCGAGGCCTTTTGTGCGACATAGAGTGCACAATCCAGCCCTGACAGGGCCGCATTCAGTGCGTTATTGCCGGCCTTGTGATTGGCAGCCATCTGCGTGTTGGCTGAGCTCAGGCTTAAAAAGCCCACCGACAGCGATGCAAAGATGGCCAGAAATATCATCGCCGCAATTAAGGCGATGCCGCGGTGATGCTGATGTCCTGGGTGCAAAAACCGTTTCATTTGAATTCCCCCCGAAACGAACTTTTTAATTCTCAACTTCTCTAAAGAAAATATGGCAAATGTTGCAGCACAAAGCAAGGGGGGTTCTGAAATTATTTACAGTGGGTTATATCTCTGAATAAGAGGATTGATCGATCGAAACCGTCATGACAGGCACGAAACCTGCGGGATTCTGGGACGTTCCGGAACGGTTGAACAGCAATTCGCTCTGCCCCTGCAGAGTTACGGGCATGGGTGAGTAATTGATGATCGAGCCGTTGATGGTGCCGCCGGCATCCCCTGTAAAGCGAATACCGCCTACGGCCATGACGCCGTTGATAACATTGGCCTGTCCGGTGAAGTCGGCAAAGAAGCCAGGAGCCATTAAGAACGTGCCGGTTTCTCCACGTATGGCGTCAAATTGAGATCCTTCCAATGTGGACACATCCTCGCAGACTACCTGCCCGGTAAACTGGAGGCTGTTGGCGGTATCGATAACCCCGGCCTGCGAATCCGCGGCAATAATCCCCTGAACCGTGGTCTTGGCGGAGAATTTAACCGTATTGGGCTGTTCAACATACAATACGCCCTTGATCACCATATCACTGGCAAAAGTGGGATTGGTTCCTGCCGCTATCACTGCGTTTTCGAGAACGCTATAATCATTTACATTTGTGTTGTCAATGATGGGGCCTGTGGCAAATTTTTGAAAATACTGAGGATTAGCCGTAGGAAAATCGACAGGATCGGCACCAAGATACACATGATCTTCGGCCTCTTCGCCGGTGGCGCCGCCCACGCTGGATTTGGTGCCGATGGTATAAGAGGCATAGGGATTGACAATATGCACATTGCCCTGGACCAGGGCCTGATTGCTGATGGAAAAAGTGTCGCCCGTGGTCACAGCGTCAATGAACACATCGGATTCCACGGCGATGTTCGCAGCAGTGACCGAAGTTTGACCGCTCATCAGCAGGGGGCCTTTGGTGGCAATGCCGAAATCAAAGACAGTATGACCTCGGGTAGCCAGTTGATAGTTGACAGAGATTCGTCTGCTGATATCCCCATTGGTGCCGGTAACTGTCGTATGAAACAGATTTGAATCGGCATCATCCCCTGAGATCGTAAAATTGAAGGATTTACCGCTGGCTGCCAGGGGCACATTGGATACAGAGATGGTATCGGTGGATAAATCATAGCCGGCCTGGATGCAGCTCATGCCATAGCTGCTGATGCGGCTTTGAAGCTGCTGATAAACCTCATACACCGTCCCGGCAGGATGTGTGCCATAAATCTGGATGCCATCCATTAGATAGCGGACAACCTCGTAGCCCGACTGGGCACTGGTAAAGGCACCATTGCCGAGGCTGTGATTGCGAGCAATCTGGGTATTGGCGCTGGACAGGCTTAAAAACCCGACCGATAAGGCACAAAACACCGCCAGGAACAATAACGCGGCCAATAACGCAACGCCGCGACGCGAGTACATTTTTCGAGTAGTCATAATAACCCCCTGACATCAGTAACAATACGGGTGACCGTTGAATAAAATATGTATTATAAAAAGTGGTTTGCAAAATGTCCGATAAAAACAGGCAAGGCAGGTGTAATAACATACAAGATGAAATAAATCGTGTATTATTCCTGTTCTGCGTGGTAAGAACTGCGGGTAAAGGGGGAGCTTTGGACCCAGGCGAAGCCCAGGTCTTTTGCAGTTTGCGCCCAATAATCAAATTTATCCGGATGAACGTAGTCGACAACATCCAGTGAGTTTTTGTCGGGTTTGAGATACTGTCCAATGGCAACCCGGCTGCAGCCGACGCTGCGGAGATCTTTGAGGACATCCAGGATTTGCGAATCGGTTTCGCCCAGCCCCAGCATCATGGAGGATTTGGTCTGGGTATCGGCCCAGCGGGTGTGGGCCTTTTCCAGCAGAATCAGGGACCGCCGGTAGTCTCCGCCAGGCCGGACAATGGGGTACAAGGCGGGGACGGTTTCGATATTGTGGCCGAAAATAAAAGGACGGGCCGGGTCGAGGATATCCAGAGCCTTGTCCTGACAGTCGCGAAAATCCGGCACGAGTAATTCAAACCTTAGTTCAGGGCTGGCGGTCCGGCAGGCCTGAATGACATCCCGGAAATGCCCCGCACCGGCATCGGGCAGGTCATCGCGATCCACACTGGTAATCACCAGGAATCGCAGCTTCATTTCCACAGCCATCGCAGCAACACGGCCCGGCTCCGTGGGATCGACGGGTTTGGGTATGCCGTGGCCGACCGAGCAGAATTTGCAGTTGCGCGTGCAGACATCGCCGAGGATTAAGACGGTGGCCGTCCCGCGACTCCAGCAATCCCCGCGATTGGGGCAGTTGGCGTGGGTGCAGATGGTCTCCAGCCCCAGCGTGTTGAGGGTGTGGTGCGTATGCTGAAAGGTCTCGCCGGAGCCGATGCGGCGTTTAAGCCATTCGGGAAGTCTGCGTTTGGGTTCCATGTCTTAAGGTTCCTCTGAAAAAAAGTTAAGGCAAAGCTGTGCAGCCGCCTGGTGAATCATATTCATGTCGTACTGTCTTCCGGTCAGTCGAGCGGCCGAGGTCATAGTTACGCCGTCCAGCCCGCAGGGGACAATCGAATCGAAAATCGACAGGTCGTTCTGGATATTGATGGCGATGCCGTGCATCGTGACCCATTTTTTGATCTGAACACCGACGGAGGCAATCTTGTCGTCGCCGACCCACAGGCCGGGCAGGCCTTTTTTGCGGTCAGCTGTTACGCCCAGTTGGGACAGCAGCTCCAGGCCGAGCTGCTCGATTTGACGGACGAATTCAGTGACGTCAATTTTGAGGCTCTTGAGTTTGACGATGGGGTAGATGACAAGCTGGCCGGGATTGTGGGCGGTGGTGCCGCCGCCGCGGCCGATGGTGATAATCTCGATGCCCTTTGCCCGCAATGCTGCCTCGTCAACTCGGAGCTTGTTCTCGCTTTTCCGTGCCCCCAGGGTGATGACCGGATGATGTTCGACCACAAGGATCGTATTTGGGACCGAGTCCTCCTGGCGGGCTGCGAGCAGCTCCTGCTGGACGGACAAAATCTGGCCATATCCGGCCAAGCCGCAGTCCCGGATTACCAATTGATCTGATTGTTGTACTTTTTTTGCCATAAACAAAACAATGATTGTACGGCTTTATGCAGGGGAAAGCAACAGCGGGATTGGGTTCGTTTGGCAAAAAAACAAGAATATAAGGATTCAAGGATACCAGGATACAAGAATTGGAAATTGGCTTTGTTTTGTGCGGAGATCCTTGTTTTCAGGTCAAAAATGGTGAAATTGGGTTTGTTTTGCAGAATCATGTTTTTTGCCACAGAGGGCACCGAGGGATATGAGGGTATAAAATTGGGTTTGTTTGGTGGGAAACAAGAATATAAGGATGCAGGGATACAGGGATACAAGGAGAAAATCCGAAATCCGAAGCTCGAAATCCTAAACAAGAATTGGAAATT
>JAFGQP010000284.1 GCA_016935635.1 Sedimentisphaerales bacterium | reverse complement strand
TGGATAAGGCCATTGTTTTCCTCAAACAGTACGCTACCCAAAAGGATGGCCGCTCGGCCCTGCGTCCTTTGGTTGAAGTCAATAAGAAAGCTTATACCGAAATCGTGCTGGGTTCATCTGCACTGATTTTACTGGACAAGACAGAACGCACGCAGAATGCGATCGAAAAATATCAGAATCAACTGGACTCGTTTCGTACGGAAATCCAGAAGCTCTTGCCCTGGAAGGACTTGCAAACACCTGTAGAACAACTCGGTTGGCTGGAAACCGCAAGTTGCTTTATTGGAATCATCCCCAAGCAGCATTACCAGGAAGCTGTAGATAAACTGACTGAATATCAGGCCGCAATCCAAACCGTCGGCGGCGGCATCACCACGCAGCCCTGTCTGGTCTTCTGCATGAAGGATGTCGCTGGGGATGTGCAAAAAACGCTGCGGTCCTTTGAATTTGAACCAGCCAGCTTCGAAGGGCTCAAGGGAACTGTCGCAGATAATATTACACAGCGTCAAGGCCGCATCACTGAAATCGAACGTGAACTGGAAAATGCTTACAAAACCGCGACTGAAATTGCAGCAGAGCGACTGAAACTGGAGATTTTGGCGGACCATTATCATAATTTCATGCTCCGCAAACAAACCCAATCCATGGCCCCGGCAACCAATTCAACTATTTTCTTTGAAGGCTGGGTAAAAAAGAAAGATTATCCGCAATTAGTCAAAATGCTTGAGCCGTTTGACGGGGCGGATATCGCTCCCATCGAGCCAGGCAAAGATGAAGAAGTGCCGGTGGAAATCCAAAATGCCAAGTATGTCCGGCCGTTTGAAACCGTCACACGGCTGTACGGAATGCCAATGCCCTCCTCGATTGACCCAACGTTGTTTCTGGCTCCGTTTTTCGCGATTTTCTTCGGATTATGCATGTCTGACGGAGGCTATGGTCTGATTTTGGTGGCCATACTGGCCTGGGCAGTTTGGAAAGCCCAGGGTGACAAAAAGATGTTGTGGATGCTTTTAGTCTGCGGCATTACCACAACCCTGGCCGGGGCCATTACCGGTAGCTGGTTTGGGGATTCTATCACATCCCTGCTTCCCGAAGGCAATGCCTTGAGAAACGTTTTAAATGGTATCCGTGTTAAGCTCATGTTGTTTGACCCCATGACCCAGCCAATGACCTTTTTCCTGCTGTCGTTGGGAATCGGCTACTTTCAAATTCAATTTGGGCTGTTTATTGCGTTCTTTGCTAATTTAGTAAAAAAAGATATTGCCGCAGCCATCTGGGATCAGTTGACATGGATTATTCACCTGAACGCCCTGCTCTGTCTTCTACTTGCCAAAGGCGGCATACTGCCGGCGGGCTTAGCCAAACCCTTTGGTATTGTTGCGATTTTTACCTCCGTAGCCATTTTACTGTTTACCGCTCGCGACGTTGCCTGGGGGGGACGAATCGGACTGGGTGTTTACCAGCTTTTCAGCACTGTTTTTTATATGGGTGACGTGCTGAGCTACGCCCGTTTGATGGCACTGGGTATGGTCGGCGCGGGATTTGGAATGGCAATCAATGTATTAGTTGGACTTGTGGGAAAAGTAGAGCTTTTCGGTCATCCCTGGCCAGGCTGGATTTTAGGCGCTATTGTTTTTACAGGTGGACATTTGTTTAATGTCGCCCTTTCGGTACTGGGTGCGTTTGTCCATACGATGCGGTTGCAGTTTGTGGAATTTTTTCCGAAATTTTTCATCGGCGGCGGACGCGATTTCACCCCGTTGCAGAAAGAATTCAAGCATATTCAGGTTAAATAGAACGATCGATCCGTCGAGGGCGGATTAAACTAATTAAACAGACAAGCAAAGATACACACGAGCTTATAAAGAAGAAAGGATTTAGAGTATGTTGGAAAGCATGGGTTTGGTATTCGCGTTAACAGGTATGGCAATAGCGGTATTTCTGTCTGGTATCGGATCCTCCATTGGTCTTGGCATAGCCAGTAAAAGCGCCACTGCGGTTCTGAGCGAAAAACCCGAACGGTATGGCATTCTAATGCTGCTGGTCGTGCTGCCCAGTACCCAGGGTATTTACGGCTTCGTCGTGGGGCTGTTTGTGATGATTAAGCTTAACATCTTCCAGGGATTTGATGCCATGTATGCCGTAACCTGGGCGCAGGGTCTTCAGATTCTGGCCGCCTGTCTGCCGGTTGCGGTTGCCGGTATGATCAGCGCTATTCATCAGGGTAAAACCGGTGCCGCGGGTATTATGATGGCAGCCAAACGTCCGGAACTGGCGTTCAAGGCCGGTGTGGTGTTTGCCGCCATGGTCGAATTGTACGCGATTCTGGGCTTCCTGATTTCGCTGCTGACGCTGATGCTGGGTATCAAAGTCGGCGCCTAATCACGAATCCATCAGCCCTTTAATACAAGGTCTATTATGAACGCCGAACAGGTAGTACAGAAGATAATGTCGCAGGCTAAGGCCGAGGCGGACAAGATACTTGCCGCCGCCCGGGAGGCTGCCGGCAAGGAAAAACAGCGGCTGGACCAGGAACTTGTCGGTTTTTCCGGTGAGGCCCGCAAGGCCGCCGAGGCTGCAGGTCAGGATAAGCTGGCCCGCATGCTGGCCGCTGCCCGAATGCAGAATGCCCGGGAATTGCTGGCCGCCAAGGGCCAGGTTCTCGATGAGCTTTTTTCACGGGTCAAGCAGCGCATTGAGCAGATGCCCGACGGTGAGTATCTGGAGCTCATGAAACGGCTGATTCACAAGTCGGTTCAGACCGGTCAGGAAGAGGTCATCGTCGGCCGTCACGAAGGCCGGATCAACCAGGACTTTCTCAACCGCGTCAATGGAGAGCTGGCCGGACAGGGCAAGGGGCATCTTCGTCTGAGCTCGACTCGGGAAGATATCTCCGGCGGCTTCATTCTGTCCAGCGGCAAGGTTCGAATCAATGCCAGCGTGGATGTGCTGGTGGCCCAGCTTCGTGATACGATGGAAATGCAATTAACCGCCGAATTATTCAAGTAATCGGGACAAGCGAAAACACGATGAGCCTTCAAGAGGATTTGACATTAAGCGATTTTTACCGGTATCCGCCGGTCGGGGACGAGAATTGGGA
>JAFGQP010000283.1 GCA_016935635.1 Sedimentisphaerales bacterium | reverse complement strand
GGTGGGGGCAATCTGATTCCAGTCGTTCTCATCCATGTTCAACAAATCATCGACCTTCTGTCGGTAAAAATCCGCAACGGGCAGGCCAGAGTATGCGTTCACGAACCAGGGCATGATGCGGCCGATTTTTTTCAAGAGGAGATTGTGCTCTGCACCGAATTCCAGGCAGGACTCATCCGTAAAGTTTTGGAGAGAATCCATCTTTTGGGTGTCGATAAATCCGCCGTCGAGGCTGATTTGGTGGGCTTTGGTCCCCGGATAGGGGAAAAAGAAGGTCCAGCGAAACCGGCCGGGGTGAGCCTGGCCCAGCAGGCGGAGGGTGTCGAAGACATCCTGCCGGGTTTCATGGGGAAAGCCTATGATGATAAACACCGAACTGTGCATGCCGGTGTCATTGACCATGCGGATGGCCTGAATGATGTCGTCATTGGTCATGTGGCGATTCAGGACGGACTTGCGGATTTTTTCGCTGCCGGACTCCACGCCGAATTTAACGACGGTACAATTGGCGGATTTGAGATGGGCAGCAACTTCGTCGTCGAAAAATTTCACATGGGCGTTGACAACGAAGGGGAGATTGCATGTTTTTTTGTATTTGCGGCAAAATTCCTTGATATAGGCCTTGTCAAACGTAAAAAGGTCGTCGTCGAAAATAAAGGTTTTGATGTGTCGGTAATGGATCAGCAGAAATTTAATCTCATCGATGATCTGGTCCACCCGAAACTGTCGTATATAGCCAAGCTCATTGAACGAGCATTTCAGGTCGTGTCGGTAGGCGGCAACCATTTTGTGATTGAAGCAATAGGTGCAGGAAAACGGGCAGCCCCGGGACGCCATCAGGCCCACCCATCCTTTTTTGACGTCAATCAGTTTTTGAAAATCCATGATGGTATAATCTTTGAACGGCAGACGCTGTAAATCCGGCAGGGGGCCAACGGGATTGATTTCGATAGTTCCATTGTCGATGAAGCCGAGATTCCGGACCTTCCGGACGGATTGGCCGGCGGAAAGTTTTTCGATGAAGTCCGCAAAGGCCTCTTCGCATTCACCGCGGAAGATGTAATCGAACAGGCCGGTTTCCAGGATTTCCCGCCCGCCGACCAGGGCGTGAACCCCGCCGCAGGCAATGGGAATTGATAGCGATTGCCTGGCCCAGGCGGCAAGCTGTTGGGTGTAATTCCACTGGTTGGTCACCACCGAAAAGGCGAGCAGGTCCGGGGCCTCCTGTTTGATTCGGGCGATGAATTCATCCTGTGAAGGCAGGGGTGCCAGATCTTCACAAAGCTGCCAGAAGGCTGCCTGATGCCCGGCTTGTGCCAGTACTGCGGCGATATGGGAAACGCCGTAGTTAAAACCGACCTGTGAGCCGGCGTTAGGATAAATAAATAAAATTTTCATGGGCGATATACGGTTTTCCTGCTGATCAGGTTCGGTCTTTCAATTTCTCTTTTTTCTCTTTACGACGCGGAGGTTTAACGTCAATGATTTTAATCCGGGAATCCAACGGTGGTACTGTTGACTGACGTTCCTCCATGATACGGGTGATGATGTCGTCCAGATTGAGCGTGTCAGGATGCCCGAAGGTTTCCACATGGACAACTTTGCAGGCGGTATTTCCGCAGGCGCTCCACCTGCGGATAAATCGCGGATTATTTGAGCCGGCAAAAATGGTGAGGGTGGGAATACCGCTTGCCGCGGCAATGTGCTGACAGGCGGAATCATACCCGATGTACTTATCGCTGGCGCTGATCAGGGCTGAAATCTGGCCGATGGTGCATTCGATGACCAATAATCCATGAGAAAAGTTATCCGGTGCGGTCGGCTCGAATCGGGTCTGATGGACGGGATACCCCTTGTTTTTCATATCCGCGATGATTTGGCGGGTGCCGGCCACTTCATCGGCCCCGAAACCCTCATCAAGTATTACAACGCTTTTGGGCTGTTTCAATAATTCGCAGATCAGCTTTTTTTCAAAATTCAGGCCGAGCCTTTTGCGGGGATTTCCGCCTACCCCGAAATTGATTGTGGTAATAGATTGACAGCCGCTTTGCCGCAGGGAGTGGATTAATGCGTGCGCCTGGTTGAGCAGGTCGGGTTTAAGCCACACCCGGGGATAACAGAAACCCGGCTTGCCGAAGACGCTGTCTATCCAGGCATTGGCATGTTCGGCCATGCAGGCGTTCCGGGTTGACAGCCAGTCTCTGTGGCTGTTGAAGTACAGATAATGGTGTTCTTCGCATAGCGGGAGGATGCCCAACTGGGTCAGACGGGAGTCAGGATCAATCCATAAGACGGCCGCTTTGTCGGAAGTTGTCTGGTTGTCCAGCAGATCAACCAGTCTGCACCAGCTTTCAAGCCGGTCGAGCAGACTGCCGCTGCGACTGTAAGGAACCTCCTGAATCAGGAGACGGGGATTGCCGCCAAAGACATCCTGAAGTTTGAGGCTGCCCAGCAGGATGATTTGGGCGTCCGGAAACAGGACAGACAGGCGCTGGATGATTACGCTGACAATTGCTACATCCGCCCCGATGGTGATGCGTGACAAGATATAGATTTGCTTGATTGTTTTTGTGTCGGCGTGGAAATGGACGTTTCGGGTATGGATGCGTCTGGCCCGCCCGGAAAGGTCTTCTGCACAGCGGAGATGAAACCGGGATAGATACCGGTCAAGTTTTTGTGCTGCGGAGAGGCTGCGGCAATAGGAAATGACCTGTGACATGACCCGATTATAAACCTCGAACTGGAAATCTTCATAATCATCGCAGAGTTCTTCGATGATGGTGCTGAAAAAAGCCGACGAAACAACTTTGCTCCATGCTGCACCTGACTCCAGAGCGTCCATTTCGCAGAGTAAATCGATATAGCCCTCATCGTAATGCCCATCCTGATAATAATGATCCATAAAGGAGCCGGCAATCTGCCGGGCCAG
>JAFGQP010000282.1 GCA_016935635.1 Sedimentisphaerales bacterium | reverse complement strand
GTCTGGAGGCCGTCGCCGAAGATAGTAATCGGGTCATTCCGGACCGCTTTATCAATAAATATAGGTACCGCTGCGGCATACTGGCTTTTAGGGTCCTGTCGCGGGCCAAAAACGTTAAAATACCGCATGCAGGCGGTCTTGAGCCAGCCTTCATCGTGAAACATCCGGCAGTAATATTCGCCATCGAGCTTGGTGACAGCGTAGGGACTTTTGGGCTCGGGAAGCATATCTTCGGTCTTGGGCAATTTGGGATTGTCGCCATAGACGGCGGCCGAAGAACTCAGGCACAGCTTTTTTACGCCGGCACGAGCGGCCTCTTCCAGCACAATCAAGGTGCCCTGCGTGTTGATCTCGACGCATTCGCGCGGCTTGGTCATCGACTCAGGGACGCTGATCATCGCGGCCAGGTGGAAGATATAATCCACGCCCTGAACGGCTTGCCGCACGGCATCAGGATCCGTAATCGAGCCTTCAATCAGACGACACTGCAGGCCATCCAGATTTTTTCTGAAGCCGGAGCGGAAATTATCGAGCACGACAACATCCGCTTTGCCCTGAAAATGTTCAACAATATGACTGCCGATAAAGCCGGCGCCGCCGGTAACGAGAATTTTCATAGTCGTTGGTTATTAGTTATGGGTTGTTGGTTTTCTGACCATGAAGAACATGAAGACCAGGAAGAGATATTTATTTACCTTCTTCACTGTCTTCATGAGCTTCATGGTGATTTTCAATTAAAATCACGTCGCCTGCGATCCGTGCTACTGTTGGCACCAGAATGGATCATAGGGATTGCCGCAGGTCAGCCATTGGTCGGCCATGACGGCAAAATCGGCCAGATTTACAAAACAATCGCCAGTCAGGTCCGCCGTCAGAGTCCCAGCACATTGAAATACCGTAAAGACATCATCGCCAATATCCATCACATCCAGATTGGCCGCGGAACGAACCCGAACGAGACATTGCTGAGAATGAATCCCGGACGGAAGCGTCATTAGACACGAGCCGGTGTTAGCCACGGCATCGGCGAGGATCTGCCAGCTCTGCCCGTTGTCGGCGGAAAAGTCTATCCGAACCTCGTCCACCGGGTCCCCTTCGGTGTTCCATTGTACCATCTGGGCAGAACCGGCCAAAAACATCTGACCGCCGTTAGGATAGAGTACCGTAACCGTTGAATGAATCGGCAGTTGGGCTCCGACAATATCTTCGCCATGCTGCCAGACGGCATACTGCGAGGAGATTGCAGGAAAAGTCTGATCTCCGCCGGCGGTGCAGATTTCCATGAGGGTCTGCGTCTTGAGATTGAGACCATAGATGTCATAGCCGGTGGCGGTGGTATTGCGATAGTCACGCCAGACAACATAATCCCCGCAAATCACTGGATAATTCTGATACTCCGGATCTGTACAGACTGCAAATTCGCCGGAACCGGACAGGTCAAAACCATAGATATCCCGGCCAGATACTGCCTGATTTCGTTCATCCTGCCAGACGACAATCGCGCCGCTGATATTCGGGAAGGACTGGTTGGCCGCATCTGAACAAATCACAAATTCCTGCCGGGTCAGCAGATTGTATCCAAAAATATCCGTACTGCTGTTTCGCTGGTCGGTCCAGACCACGATATGCCCCGAGACGACAGGCTGGTATTGAAGAGCGGGATCGGTACAGATTGGAAATTCGGTCATTGTATCGAGATTGTATCCGTAGATATCCATATTGCCGCCGCGATAATCTTCCCAGACAACAATATTGCCGCCGATGTCGGGATTTTCCTGATTGGCCGAATCGACACAGATGGGGATTTCGGTGTTTGCGGTCATATCGAAAAGATAAATATCCTGATTGCCGTTTCGCTTGTCTCGCCAGACAATTCGCTGTCCGCTGACAGCAGGCTGGGTCTGGTGGCCGGGGGCCATGCAAATCGCCAATTCGTTGACGTCGGGCAGCAGTCTGCCGTAGATATTCGTATTGAGTGTCCCATTTCGCTGATCCGCCCAGACCGCCAGATTGCCGTCGATGGCGGGAGCGTCTTGTTTTGAAGGATGGATACACACGTCGATACGAGGCCAATCGGCATTTACAAACGATACACAGACACTCAGGCACAACATCATCAGACACCGTTTCATTGTTACCTCCATTCATTAAAATAGTCCAAACCTGCGTGTAAAGCCAGGCACGCAGACAACCGGGACGATCCCGGCCAAATTACTCTATTTTTTAATGAAGCCCTTTTAAACCTGCCAAGACATCTCAACATGGACAACTTGTCAGGGCATTCACCGAATCAGGATGCTGGTCAGCTATCGGCTTGCAGCACACTTAATGTTTAATGTTAAGGGTTTAATGTTAAATGTTAACCACAACAGATACGAAAATCAAGGTTTTCAACAGCTCATTTAAAATACTGCCAAATCTGGATTCCCGCCTTCGCAGGAATGACAAGGCTAACAGCTATTGCAGGTAAAGTTCTTACGCTTTGACAATCTTATTGCGGCCGGCCTTGACATTGACACAGGCGTTTCGCGTATCGATAACCAGCCGGGCATGTTTGACGATCCACTTGTAATCATAATCGCTGTGGTTGGTGGAAATCAGCACTGCATCGTAACTTTTCAGCACGGCTGCTGTCAGTTTTTTACTGGTCATCTTCAGATCATATTCACGCATCTTATGGGTTGCGGGAACGTAGGGATCATTATAATCCACTTTGGCGCCCCGCTCTTTGAGCAATTCAATCAGTTCCAGCGAAGGCGATTCGCGGACGTCATCAATATCGGGTTTATAGGCCAGGCCCAAAATGAGGACTTTAGCCCCATTGAGGCTCTTTTTACGATCATTGAGAGCCTCCATGGTCCGATGAATCACATAATGCGGCATATCGGTATTAATCTCGCCGGCCAGCTCGATAAAGCGGGTGGCCATGTGATATTGACGGGCCTTCCAGGTCAGATAGAACGGGTCGATCGGGATACAGTGGCCGCCCAGGCCGGGACCCGGATAGAACGGATGATAGCCGAAGGGCTTGGTGGCGGCGGCACGAATGACCTCCCAGACATCAATGCCCATGCGGTCAAAAAGCATCTTGAGTTCATTGACCATGGCAATATTAATGCAGCGATAGGTATTTTCCAGAATCTTGGCCGCCTCCGCCGCTTCCAGGGATGAGACCGGCACCAGGGTCTGGATCGCATAACTGTACACCTGGCGGGCCAGTTCGCAGCATTTAGGTGTCAGACCGCCGACAATCTTGGGAATGGTTTTGGTGGTGAATTTCTTGTTGCCGGGATCTTCGCGTTCCGGTGAAAAAGCCAGATAGAAATCTTTGCCCGCGACAAGGCCGGTCTGCTCCAAAATCGGCATCATGACTTCCCGTGTTGTGCCGGGATAGGTGGAGCTTTCCAGGACAATCAACTGCTCCTTCCGAAGTGATTTTGCAATCGTACGGGCGGAACTTTCAATAAACTGCATATCCGGCTCGCGGTTTTTGGTCAGCGGAGTCGGGACACAAATCAGGATGGCGTCGGGCTTTTTGAGCTGCGACATGTCGCTGGTGGCGGAAAACAGGCCGGACTTAACCATGCTTTTAACCTGGTCGTGGGGGATATGCTTGATGATGCTGCGGCCGGAGTTGAGCACCTTGACTTTCTTGTCGTCGATATCAAAGCCAAGCACTTTGACACCGGAGGTGGCAAACTCCCGTGCCAGCGGCAGACCGACATAACCCAGACCGAGTATGCCCACGAGGATGTTTTTCTTTGCGACTTTCTGTTCCAGTGACGCCATAGAGAGCCTCCAGTTTTATGTGAATGATGGTTTATTCAAACATGATTCCTGCGGCCCAACGTATTCGGGCAGCACAAGCAATTCATTTACTTATAAAAATCCAGAATCGTTTTCACAACAAATTCTTTCATCTCATCGGTCAATTCCGGATAAATCGGCAGCGCCAGCACTTCACGGGCGGCCTTCTCCGCTTCGGGCATATCGCCGGCCTTATACCCCAGATAGGCGAAACATTCCTGCAGGTGCAGCGGCACGGGATAATAAATTTCACAGCCGATTTTATTGGCCTGCAGATGCCTGACCAGCTCATCGCGCCGCGGGACGCGGATGACATACTGATTGAAGATCAATTCACAATCGTCGGCAATCACCGGCGTCTGAATCACGGTTTTTTTGAATTTCTTCGTGTAAAATGCTGCATTTTTGCGTCGCATCTGCGACCAGTCCGCCAGATGCGGCAGCTTGACCAGAAGCGCCGCGGCCTGGATCGGATCCAGACGGAAATTGCCGCCGATGTATTTATGATAATATTTGGGCTCGCTGCCGTGGTTGCGCATCCAGACCAGCATTTTATAGAGGTCTTCATCGCTGGTGACCGTCATGCCGCCATCGCCGATACCGCCCAGATTCTTGCTGGGGAAGAAGCTGAAACAGCCGCAGGTCCCGATCGCACCGGCTTTTTTGCCTTTATAGGTCGCCGAGATAGCCTGGCAGGCATCTTCAACCACCGCCAGCGAGGCCTGGCCGGCAATCTGCATAATTGGGTCCATATCCGCCACCTGACCATACAGGTGCACCGGCATAATCGCCTTGGTCTTTTTAGTGATGACCGGTTCAATGAGTGCAGGATTGATGTTATAGGTTGTGGGGTCAATATCGACAAATACCGGTTTGGCACCAACACGAGCAATGCAGCCGGCAGTGGCAAAGAAGGTGAACGGCGTGGTGATGACTTCATCGCCGGGACCAATTCCCAGGGCCATCAGGCTGGCCAGGATGGCATCGGTGCCGCTGGACATCCCCACGGCATACTTGCACTCGCATAGTTCCGCAATCTTGTTTTCCAGCTCGGTCACCTTGGGACCACCGATACATTGCTGGGAATCCAGAACCTCGTTGATCTGCTTTAAGACCTCGTCTTTAATTGTCGCATATTGTGCTTTTAAATCCAACAATGGAACCTGCATCGACATACTCCTGTCTTTGTCTTGAGTTGAGAATTTGAATAGAGAATTTTGAAATAAAATCCACTCATTCCGGATTCTCAACTTTATCTTTTTAATTGTTTATACAACTTTGTTCCGACGGCTTTGTCGGCGGGCAGCGGTTGTTCTTCATCCCAGTCCAGGCAGCGAAGAATACCCGATTCGCCGCATCGATATCGCCAGCCGCTTTCCGGACATATCATTATCCCGTCTTTGTCCGGTTTTGGCAAGCAAATCCCGTGGCGGCTCATCCAGCCAGCCGGCCGGCCCGGAACCCCCATCATCAGGGCATAATCGGGCACATCCCGGGTGACCACGGCGCCGGCGGCAACGAATGCATACCGGCCAATCGTGATGCCGCAAACCACGGTCGCATTGGCACCGAGAGTCGCACCGCGTCGGAGGACCGTTTTTTCATACAATCCCCTGCGGCTGACCTGCGAACGGGGGTTGGTAACATTGGTCAGCACACAGCTGGGACCCAAAAACACATCCTGCTCGCATATCACACCGTCATAAACCGAGACATTATTTTGAATCTTGACGTTGTCGCCAATGACGGCACCGGCGGCAATAAAGACATTCTGTCCGAGATTGCAGTGTTTGCCCAGCGTTGCTCCGGCACAGACATGGCAAAAATGCCAGATTTTTGTGCCGGCCCCAATCGTGCAGGGCTGGTCGATACAGGCCGTCGGGTGGGCAAAATAGTCACTCATCGGTTATACGGTCACTCCGCTGTGTATGGCCATAGGATGGGCGTCCTGGCCGGGCAATGTCGGTTTGGCATTGCGAATGTCATAGACCATTTGGATTGAAGGCAGAACTTCCTGCCAGCGAAAGCCCGCACCCGCCAGAATCCGGCGATAGCTTTCGGTATGCAGGTTGGTAAAGCCTTCGGAAAATTCCATTTCCCTGCCGTCAATGACAATCGAGCGATATGTCGCCGGTTTTCCAGGCTGCGGGTCCACGGGTAAATCGGCCCGATCAATCGACAAAAACCACCGCACCCGGGCTTTCTGCAATTTCAGAAATCCTGAAGCTTTCGTGGCTTCGTACAGATAAACATGATTCTCCTGAACGGGACCGAATATCCAGGTCAGCATATCAAAAAAATGGATGCCGATATTGGTGGCAATGCCGCCGGACTTGCTGGCATCCCCTTTCCACGATGACAGATACCATCTGCCGCGGGAGGTGATATAGGTTAAATCCACATCATAGATTTTATCTTCGGAGGCACGGGCAACCACCTCTTTTAATTGACTGATCGCCGGATGCAGGCGGAGCTGCAGAATCGTATTAATCCGCCGGCCGGTCTCGGCCTCGATTTCACCGAGCGCCTCGGCATTCCAAGGGTTGATCACCAGCGGTTTTTCGCTGATGGCATCGGCCCCAATCCGCATGGCAAACCGCACATGGGCATCGTGCAGGTAATTGGGCGAACAGATCGTAACATAATCCACTCGATGGCCCTTGCGACGCAGTTTTTCCAGATGCCGGTCAAACCGCTCGAACTCCGTGAAGAAGTGGGCATCCGGGAAATACTGGTCCAGAATCCCTGCTGAATCGCTGGGGTCCAGCGCCGCAACCAGCACATTGCCGGTGTCACGAATGGCCTTCAAGTGCCGCGG
>JAFGQP010000002.1 GCA_016935635.1 Sedimentisphaerales bacterium | reverse complement strand
GTAAGTATGCCGACCAGAAAGGCCTGGCATTCGCCGGCCGCGGCTTTGAGACCGAAATCGCTGTGCCGCTGCATGGATCACTGGCCCAGAGCCTGTCCGAAGCCTGTGCCGACGAATGTGTCAAAATCTGTCCCACGGGGGCCATTTCACGGTTGCCCTGAAGTGAGTCTGAAAAGGACGGTCTCAGGCGGATTTGTCGGTCGATTTGCGAACAACAAGCTCACCATCCAGATAGATGGTGCGGGCCTTCTGGCTGGGATCCTGTATCCGGCTGAACATCGTATCCACCGCGACTTTGGCGATGTCCTTGCAGGGCTGCTTGTATGTCGTCAGCGGCACACGCAGATAATTGGCATATTTGATGTCATCCACCCCTGCAACCTTCACGTCATTCGGAATCTTATACCCCTGGTCCGTCAGTGTGTGCATCAGCCGTGATGCCGTTGTGTCATTGGCGCAAAACACGCCCGGCTGATTTGTGTTGTCCAGCAGCCGCCTCGCAAAATCCGCATCATAATGATCTTCGATAAAAATATCCCCGGGCGAACTGGCAATATGAGCCTCCCGAAGGGCCTGCAAATAACCAAAAATGCGCAATTGAACCGTGGGGGCTGAATAGGGTCTGGCGACAAACCTCACCGTTTTACATCCCTGTTCCAGCAGATGCCGGGTCAGGATAAACGCCAGCCGGAAATTATCGATCCCAACCAAATCATACTGGCTCCGTGCCGGAAATGAGACAATATCACGGTCCATCAGCACCACGGGGATTCCCGCCCGGTCAAAAAGCCGCACAATGTTCTGATTAACCGGATCTTTTTCACTGGTCAGTTCCAGCGGCGTGAAGAACACCCCATCGATATGCTGCTCAATATAGCGGCTGGCAAGCTGTTCAATATGTTCGCGCCGCATGGCGGCATCTTCCTGCATCGAGCCGCTCCAAATCAGATTGAAATTTCGGAGTTGTGCCAGATGCGACATGTGTCCGCAGATGGATTCAAAAATTTCCGTCTCCCCCAGGCCGGGAATCAGCAGTCCGAAATGGTTGAGCCCTGTTCTGGACTGCTGCCGAACAAACGTTCCGATTCCGCTGGTCCGCTCAATCAGTCCTTCTTTCCGCAGCATATCGAGGGCCTTGGCAACCGTCGGGCGGGACAGGCCGTACTGGTCCGCCAGCTCAATTTCAGTCGGCAGCTTCTGCTCATTTTTATAGGTACCGTCTTCAATCGCTTTTTTAAGCGTTTCGTAAACCTGAAGAAACTTCTGTCGTGACGAATAGTTTTTTTCTGAACTCATTATATCCGCATTTATTGAAACACATTATTCTGAATCACCTCTAAGGCGGCTATATTTTATATCACCCTGAGATTTTTGGAAAGTAATTTCATAAAAACCGCCTGATATAGTCGTTTATGGTGACTTTATCGCAGTAAAACAGGACAAGTGAATGCCTGTATTTGCAAGAAATGTTGATTACATGCGGTTAAACCAGGTTGTTTTGTCCCGCTTATGTAACGTGATCCTGCTTGGAATAGTGCGTTTAAGCCAGGCTGAAAAGCTTTCAGTCGCCGGCTTCCGGCAATATCTTTATTTCCGCGGCTATGCAGGGCAAATTACCCCGCCATTGCGTGCGGCATAAAAGCGGCCTATGGCCGCCGCGGAATAATCATATCTTTTGGGTATAGTTTACTCGATACCAAACTTTTTCTGGATTTCTTCCAGCGGTATCCCTTTGGTCTCAGGCATCATGAAGAGTACCCAGAATAACTGAAACAGCATCATCACCGCATAGAATGCAAAAACATGTCCTGTTCCGAGGTGGTCGGCAATCATGGGAAATGTCCAGGAAATCGCCGCCGCCATAATCCAGTGCGTGAAGGCCCCAAGGGCCTGCCCGCGAGCACGGACCCGGTTCGGAAAGATTTCACTGATAAACACCCAGATGACCGCTCCCTGTCCAAAGGCATGAGCTGCGATAAACAGGATGATGGCTCCCAGTACAATTTTTCCGCCCAGCGGCGAAAAGTCTTTGCCATAGTAATAAAACGCCGCTGCCGCTGCTCCCAGGCTGATAATATACCCGATAGACCCGACCAGCATTAATTTCTTTCGCCCGAAAAGGTCGATGACCGCCATGGCCAGCATGGTGAATATCAAATTGGTCAATCCGATCAGTGCCGATTGCAGCATGGCGCTTTCCGCTGCCGCCCCGGCCATTTTAAACACATTCGGTGCATAATAGAGAATGGCGTTAATGCCCGACAGCTGGTTGAACATGGCAATCATCACCGCCAGCGAAATGGGCGTAAAGTATTTGGCACAATAAAACGGTTCATGACTCAAATCACGTTCCAGATGAATCGATTCTTCAATAACCTGGACTTCTTTGTCCACATCGTCGGCATCGGTGCCCAGCTCGGTCAGAATCTGCCTGGCCTCAGTCGTACGTCCCTTGCCGATCAGCCACCGCGGGCTTTCCGGATTAGCAAACAGCAGGAAGAAAAAGGCTGCCGCCGGAAACGCCTCAACTCCGAACATCCAACGCCATTCCGACTCCCCCAGGTGCATCGTCGCAATGACATAATTGGACAGGAATGCCAGAAGGATACCCAGTACGATGTTGAACTGGGCCAGTGCCACAAGCCGACCGCGGATTCGGGCCGGGGAAATTTCAGCAATATACATCGGCGATACCACCGATGCCCCGCCCACAGCCAGGCCGCCCAGAAACCGGAAAAACAGCAGCGAATACCAGTCCCAGGCGAATCCGCACCCCACGGCGGATACAAAATAAAACACCGCCAGCACAATCAGAACCGCCCGCCGTCCGAAACGGTCGGTGGGTTTGCCGACCAGAACGGCTCCGAGAATCGTTCCGATCAGCGCGCTGGCCACCGTAAATCCCTTGGACTGGCTGGTCAATTCATACAGGGCCTGCAGGGCGTCGGTGGTTCCGGAGATCACGGCGGTATCAAAGCCGAATAATAAACCGCCGAGGGCGGCAACGATGGCGTTTCTGAACAGCATCTTGTGAGACTTCATGTGGTTTGTTCCCTTAATCTCAATATCCGGTTTATTAAGCCACAAATCTGGCGGCGATGCAATATTTTTCCTTACACGATTTGTTTTTTCAGCTCCGGCGAGGGCGGATTCGACATCGTCTGGATCGGGACGGTGGTTTTTCTGTGAAATTCGGCAACCAGCCATGCCGGCAAATCCGGTGTCGCCCCGGCATGCGAACAGACATACGCTGCGACGTGCCCGGCATTGCGGTTGATTATATCCAGCGGCAGGCCGTTCAGAATCCCCAGGGCCATAGCGGCCGTGAATGAATCCCCTGCACCGATGGTATCCTGCACCGTCAGCGGAGTCCCCGCGCATTGCACCGTCTGCTCCGGACTCATCATCAGGCTGCCGTCCGCACCCCGCGTCAGGGCGATATACCGCAGGTTGTAGCGTTCCATCATCGTTCGCAAAGCTTGCTCTTCGGATTCGGGCAGTTCGAGAATCTCCCGTAAAACAACTAATTCATCGTCATTGAGTTTGAGTACATTGGCCGCCCCAAGAGACATTTCGATAATCTCTTTTGAATAATAATTCTGCCGCAGGTTGATATCAAAAATCCGCAGACAGTGCTCAGGGGTATGAATGAGAAATTGATGAATGCTCAGCCGCGACGGCAGATTTCTCTGAGCCAGAGAGCCAAAACAGATGGCATCGCAGACGCCGGCAAGCTGCTGGGCCTCTGCCGACAGTACCATAAAGTCCCACGCGGCATTCTGCTCAATGGTATAGCTCGGATGACCGCTGGCATCCAGATGGACAAGCACTTTTCCAGTTGGACGGCTATTGCGCAATATCAAATCCGTGGGGACCTGCTTATGGGTCAGGCTCTCGAGGATGTCCTGACCGTCTGAATCCCGTCCGACTGCACTGACAATTCGGGCATTGGCACCGAGTGCCCTGGCATGGATGGCAAAATTGGCTGGTGCGCCGCCCAGACGTCTGTCTTCGGGCAACATATCCCAGAGCAATTCACCTATTCCGACTATGTTGTATCGCCTGTTGATCGTAGTATTCATAATTCCGCCTTACAATACCGGCCGCATGTATCAACCATCCCAACGCGGGTGATTATATCAGAATAAAATCAAAAAGCAAATTTAAAATAACATAAAGGATTATATTGTAAAACATAATGTAAATATATCTCTCAAAAAAATTTAAATATATATATATAAAGCATTTATAATATTTTTAGTATTTTCATAGTTGACATTTCAGGCTTTTTTTTAAAGAGATGTATACGATTTAACGAAAAAATAAATAAAATATAGATTGACATATAAATCTTATAAAGTTATTTTAATGTAAAGCAATAAAATGCATGCATATAAAATTTAGTATGGATTGGAGACTTTATCATGCTGTCAGGTAAGCAAAAGACCGCGTTTACGCTCATCGAACTGCTGGTTGTGATTGCGATCATTGCTTTACTGCTGGCCATCATCGCTCCCTCGTTAAAAAGAGCCAAAGAAGCCGGCATGCGAATCACCTGCATGTCGAATCTCAAAGGCCTGTCGCAGTGTTACCTTCTCTATGCCAATGACCACAACGGCAAAATTCCCTCCAGCACCACCGAAGGAGCTTATGCCTGGGTCAACCATGCCGGCCTTGCCTATTACAATCTTCACAATGACCCCATGATGGAAGAGCAGCAGCGAGAAGCCATCCGCCGCGGACGGCTCTGGCCCTATTGCAGCGATGCGATGGATGCTTTTCGCTGTCCGACCAGCCGTCCCGGCCAGGCCCGTTCCTATTCCATGCCGGATTCTTTTGCCTACGACGGCCTGGGTATTCTGGCTGTCAGCGGTGCGTCTGAATCCATGATTATTAAAAGCCTTTCTGCCATTCGAAATACCGCCTCACGGATGCTGTTTATCGACGAAGGATGGGCTACTCCCGCTTCCTGGAGCATCATGTACAAAACCCAGCAATGGTGGGATATTGTTCCGGAACGCCATGCTTCCGGAACCACCCTGTCATTTGTTGACGGCCATACGGAATATTGGAAATGGCAGGATGACCGAACAAGGCAGTTCTCAAAAGAGGCCTCTCAACTCGAAAATCCAAATGATGCCACGTATTGGCGCAGGGTCGAACCGGGCAACGAAGACATCACCCGCCTGGTGACGGCGGTCTGGGGCCATGTCGGCTGGAATGGACAGAGCGGAACGGATCGCTAACAGAATGTATGGAAAAGACAGTGCAGTACAGGGATGGGGCAGTGCAGGCAGGGAGGGGTGTAATATGAAAAGTCATAATGATCAGGAGAATCGAACATGAAAAAAGTGGTCTTAATCTGTATGGTCATGCTGTGTGTTACCAATATGGCATTATCCAAAATTTACGCCTATGATACCTTTGATTACACGCCAGGCCCCATCATCGGCAACTCCAGCCCGACGCTGGGATTTACCGGGGCGTGGGGAACAGGCGGAGGGATTCAGCAATGTACGGTGGAACCGGCCAGCCTGGTCTATGGAGGTGCTTCCACGGCTTTTCAGAACACCAGCGGCTCCTTCAAGGTGACCATTCCAGTCTGGGATGGTTCCCGTGCAGGGCGTTTTCTGGATACCGACCCCAATGGTCCTTTTGCCGATTATATCAATAACAAGGGGACTATCGGCAAGCCCGGCCAATCGATTTATATCAGCTTTCTCATGAAATCGTCGCATACTTCGCCGTTTTTTGCCTTTGAGCTCAAACGCGGCGAACTGGGCGATAACGGCGGAATACTGTATATCGGCAACGATATCGGCGGCACCCAGCTTCAGGTCTGCGCTTATCGCAACCGCAATCAGGACCCCTCCAATATCGGCAAACAACTGAACTGGCTGGGAGCGGCGACCACCAACACCGAGCTTTACGTTGTCCGCATCGATTTCGGAGCCGCCAGCGATAACGTAACCGTCTATCGCAATCCTGCTTTAAATGCCGAACCGACCCAATCGCCGGATCTGGTCAATGCGGGCTTGCTGGATTTTGATGCCATCTCCATGGCCGCCTGGGTGGATCCGGCCGGACGATATGCCCAGTTTGATGAGCTGTGCATCGCGTCCAGCTATGCCGATGCAGTGAGGTTTTATCTCCGGCCTGAAATGGCTGCCAGCCCCACCCCTGCCAACGGCGCTGGGGATATTGACGTGACCCCCGGCGTTGCCTTAGCCTGGCAGGCCGGACAGGGTGTTGCCCCAACCGCGTATAATGTCTATTTCAGCAGTGATTTGAATGCCATTCTGACTGGTGATGCCTCGGCATTCCTGGGCACTACCACAACTCCCGCGATGACCGTCAATACCCTCCAGACCGACAGCACCTATTATTGGGCGGTAAACCAGGTCATCCCCGATGCCAACGATATTCTGGGCCAGGTCTGGATGTTTGAGACGGCCAAAACCCTCCCGGTTGTTCAGGGACAGCCTGCCTCGCAGCAGGTCTTCGCGGGCCAGACGGCTTCCTTTACCTTTGACGTGGAGTCCGTCAGCCAGCCGTACTACCAGTGGTTCGACGCCGCCGGCCAGTTAACTGAAGGTGGCAGCTTCAGCGGCACCCAGTCGCAGACCCTTGTCATCACCGACGCCCAGGTCATGCATGAAGGCGGTTATTACTGCAAAGTGACCAATTCAGCCGGAACAATTACCTCCAGCACGGCCGGTCTGCTGATTAAGCGAGTGGTGGGCTACTGGGCTCTCGACCAGTCGGCAGACCCCAACACAGCCTTCCAGGATTTGTCCGACTCGGCCAACCATCTCAAGGCCGTGTATACCGTCCCCAGTCAGTTCGAATGGACTGCCGGCATAGACGGGACCCCCGGCAAAGCCCTGGTATTTGACGGCGGTTTCGCTCTGGGCACCCAGAAGGAAGACGGTACGATGAACGATATCCCGGTGGGCAATGGCGCATACACCATGATCGTCTGGATCCGTGCCGCTTATTCGGACGGCGGCCTGCTGGGCTGGGGCAATTACGGAAATAATAATCAGTGCAATGCTCTGAATCTGAATGCGGACCCCTATTGGGTTCGCAATTACTGGTGGGACGTGGATTTCCACGCCTCGCGTGGTATTAATCTGGTGGATGAAAACTGGCATCAGGTCATTGCAGCCTATGATGGTGATATTCGGACCATCTACATTGACGGCCTTCGAGCCGGGTCCGACAATCCCATCCCGCACAATGTACAGTCCAGCGTCAATTTCCTCATCGGCAAGACCAACACCTTGAATGTCAACGGTGAATTCTACCGCGGAGCCATGGATGAGGTGAGAGTCTATAATTATGCTCTGGATCCCATTGATGTGGCCAAATCGTATACCGATATCATGGGCGGCCAGTTGTGCGTGGTTCGTCCGGCTTATGATCTGACCGGCGATTGCGTTGTGGACATGGCGGATTTTGCCCTGTTTGCCTCGCAATGGCTGGAATGCGGTCTGGTTCCCGGCTGTCTGGATTGATAATACCTGATTGAACAGAGTCGTATATAATGATAACCCGAGGGCGGCGAGAAGTTGCCCGCTCTCGGGTTTTTTTGCAGCTGTAATGTCAAAAAAAGTGACGAGGATAAGACAATGAGAATGATAAGCGTGCTGACAAAATGGATCGTTCTGGTAGGATGCATTGCCAATCCGGCTTTGGGCAAGGTGCTTGCCTATGAATCCTTCAATCTGGAAACCTCCGAGCTTCTCATTGCCGATTTCGAAGGCGATACCTATGGCGACTGGCAAGTCGCCGGCGAAGCCTTCGGCCCTGGCCCCGCCCAGGGAACCCTGCCCAATCAGATGCAGGTCTCCGGCTTCAAAGGCAAGGGTCTGGTCAATACTTTCTATCAGGGCGACGGCACAACCGGCACCCTGACCTCGCCGGCTTTCACGATTGAACGCAATTTCATCAATTTCCTTATCGGCGGCGGCGGTCACCCTGGCCAGACCTGCATGAACCTCCTGGCCGACGGCAAAGTCGTCCGCACTGCAGCAGGCCCCAATATTCAATCCGGCGGCTCCGAACAGCTCGACTGGCAGTCCTGGAACGTCAGCGAACTTGCCGGGCAGACCGTCCGGATTCAGATTGTTGACCAGCACACCGGCGGCTGGGGCCATATTAACGTGGACCACATTGTCCAGAGCAATACCCGCCGACAGGTCATCGCCAATAAAGAACGCACCTTCGAGCTGCAGAAAAAATATCTGAACTTCCCCGTCAAAACCGGCGCCGCAAATCGCCTCGTTCGCCTGTTTATCGATAAGCAGTGTGTGCGGGAATTTCAGATTGAAATTGCCCCCGAAGACCCCGATTTCTGGGTTTATCTGGATGTCAGCGAATTTGCGGGCAATCAGGGCACCCTCCAGATCGACCGCTACGATTCAACCTGGCAGACCGGCTTTGACGCTGTGACCCACGCCGATACCTTCCCCGGCCAGGATACCCTCTACCATGAAAAACTCCGCCCTCAGTTTCATTTCACCAGCCGGCGCGGATGGAATAATGACACCAACGGCATGGTTTACTACAAAGGCCAATATCATCTGTTCTATCAGCACAATCCCTATGGATGGAACTGGGGCAATATGACCTGGGGACATGCTGTCAGTGCCGATATGATTCACTGGCAGGAATGGCCGGACGCCATTCATCCCGATGCACTGGGCACCATCTTTTCCGGTTCGGCGGTCGTGGATCACAATAACACGGCTGGCCTGCAGACGGGCCATGAAAAGACCCTCGTGGCGTTTTATACCTCTGCCGGCGGCAGCAGTCCGTGGTCGCAGGGCAAGCCTTTCACCCAGTCGATGGCTTACAGCAATGACGCCGGTAAGACCTGGAACAAATACGAACACAATCCTGTCGTCAAACACATCGTCGGCGGCAACCGCGACCCCAAAGTATTCTGGCACGATGCGACAAACCAGTGGGTCATGGTCCTGTTTCTCGATGGAAAAAGGATGGCCTTTTTCACCTCCCCGGACCTGAAGACCTGGACCAAACAGAGCGAACTGGACAGCTTTTTTGAATGTCCCGAGCTGTTCGAGCTGCCGGTCGATGGAAACACATCCGGCACAAAATGGATTTTGTACGGGGCCAGCGGCGAGTATTTTGTCGGTCGGTTTGACGGTAAAAAATTTGTCCCGGAAGGCGGCGCCGTGCGATTCCAGTACGGCAACTGCTTTTACGCCTCACAGACCTTTAATGATATCCCCCCCTCGGACGGACGTCGGATTCAGATGGCCTGGGGACAGATTGCCATGCCCGATATGCCGTTCAACCAGATGGTCCTGTTTCCGGTGTCCCTGACCCTGCACACCACCCCTGAGGGCATCCGGATGTTTGCTGAACCCATTCGTGAAATCCAAAGCCTTCACCAGCAGCACTGGCAGCGGACTAATCTGACCGTCAAGCCCGGCGATAATCCACTGGCTGACATCAAAGGCGAACTCTTCCGCGTTATCGCTGAATTCAAGCCGCAGGATGCCCAATCCTGCTCGCTGGTTGTCCGCGATATCCCCATCGTCTATGACGCTGCAAAACAGCAGCTGACTTGCCTGGATAAATCCGCTCCGCTGGCACCCATCGATGGCAAAATCCGTCTCGAAGTGCTGGTCGACCGCATGAGCATCGAAATCTTCGCCAACAGCGGCCAAGTCTATATGCCGCTTGGCGTCAATCTGACCGCAAAGCCGGATTCCCTGCAATGGAACTGCACCGGCGGCAATGGCATGATTGAAAAATTGGATGTTTACACACTCAAGTCCATCTGGTATTAATCAGAAAAGTGGTCAAATACTTGAAAAACAGATTTTGGACCTGTTTTTATGGATATCGCGACTAAGGCAGTCTAGCTCCGAATCCGGGCAGCATCCTGTCCCATGTCGCGGAACGTCAAATACAGGACGATACCAGAACAAGGACGATGCCATGGATCGCAGATGTTTTCTGAAGAAAGCGGGTTTGCTGGCCGTTTCACTGTCAATAGCCCCCAAACTCACGGCGGCTGCTCAATCGAATACCAAAAAGCCCAATATCGTCATCATCCTGGCCGATGATATGGGATTCAGCGATATCGGCTGCTACGGCGGAGAAATCGAGACCCCCAACCTCGATGCCCTTGCAGCCGGAGGCTTGCGATTCAAACAGTTTTATAATGCCGCCCGCTGCTGTCCAACCCGTGCCGGCCTGATGACCGGCCTGGCCCCCCATCTGGCCGGTATTGGTCACATGACAGAAACTTCGAAGGGGCCAAGCCCTCTTGCGGATGAACCCTATCAGGGGTATCTCAATAATCGATGTGTGACGATTGCTCAGATGTTGAAAAAAGCCGGCTACCATACCCTCATGACCGGAAAGTGGCATCTCGGCTTGCATCATAAGGAATGCTGGCCGCTCCAGCGGGGCTTTGATAAGTATTTCGGCATCATCGACGGCGCAAGCGACTATTTTAAACCGCAGCGATTGACCTATATGAACGACCCGATCGATGCCCCGGAGAACTTTTACACCACCGATGCATTTACTGACTATGCCTGCCGGTTTGTCGAGGAATCCGTTAAGGCCGAAGACAAGCCGTTTTTTCTCTATCTGGCCTATAACGCTCCGCACTGGCCGCTTGAAGCTAAAACCAAAGACCTCCAAAAGTATGAAGGCAAGTACAAAGCCGGCTGGCACGACATTTCCGCCCGACGCTTTGAACGCCAGAAGAAAATGGGTCTTTTCAAGTCGGATTGCACCCCGGCCCCGCATGACGGCCCGCAATGGGATATCCTGACCGATGAGCAGAAGAAGCTTCAGGATTTACGCATGGCCGCTTATGCCGCCTGTATCGATGCCATTGACCAGAATATCGGCAAGCTGATCACAAAGCTTAAAGAACTGGATAAACTGGACAGCACTATCATCTTCTTTCTCAGCGATAATGGCGCATGTCACGAAGGCGGCATACGAGGTTCAGGATCAGAAGCCGTAATTCGCGATCCCAATCTGACCTCCGGAACCGACGGTCCCCGCTGCGGCCGGGTCTGGGCCAATGCCTCCAATACCCCCTTTCGGTATTATAAATCCTTTGTCCATGAAGGGGGGATGTCCACCCCGCTGATTGTCCACTGGCCGGCAGGGATTGCAAAGACGCGAAACGGTTCGTTTGTCGAAAATTTCGGATATCTGCTTGACTTTATGCCGACCTGCCTGGAACTGGCCGACGCTGAATATCCCGCCGATTGGGAGGGTCAGCCTGTCCACCCCATGGTGGGCAAGTCGCTGGTGCCGTTAATCACAACAAATGACGCACCGATTCATACGGAGCCGGTCTTCTGGGAACACGAAGGCAATCGCGCCATGCGCGAAGGGCAATGGAAACTGGTCTGGGCCAAAGACGGTCCCTGGGAATTGTATGACCTCAGCAAAGATCGGACCGAAATGACCAACCTGATTGATACCATGCCTAAACGCGCCGCCCGGATGAAGCGCATGTGGGAATCCTGGGCGCGCCGAACCGGCGTTCAATTCCAAACCTCGTTCAGTTATTATAATATGATTGGCGACTATGTGAAAGAACAGTCCCTCGAACAATAAGAGACGGATATCGGGAAATATCTCATCCGAATAGAGAGTACAGCATGAATAAAGAATGCAATTGCCGACCCGGTGCCAATGGTTCGCTGTCACGACGCGAGTTTGTCAAATTGACAGGCCTGACCGGCGCGGCGCTGGCCTTTAAAAACACATCGCTGATCGCCGGGCCCTTCGAGGATAAAAACGACTATCTCAAAGTCATCCCGCAGGATAAACGCCTGCATCCGACCTGGGTCAAGTCGCTCTTTGAACGCGGTACCAAAGACCTCGTTACGCATCCCGAGGCCCTTCACCACATCGGCATGCCCGTCGGCGGCCTGTTTGCCGGCACTGTCTATCTTAGCGGCGATGGGCAGCTCTGGCTGTGGGATATCTTCAACCGCGATCAGGAAGGCATCAATCCCCGCCCCGTGGAGTATAAGGGCAAAAATATCGTCATGCGCGATGGTGCCAATTATGTCGAGCCCTCCCCGATTACCTCCCCATTCGAATTGTCGTTTGCCCTGGAAATCGCTGGCAAATCCCTTCCCCTGACCACCGAAGGCTTTTCATCGATTACCTTTGACGGCTGCTATCCGCTGGCTCGCATCTGTTATCGAGAAACGGACTGCCCCGTCAAAGCCGAACTGGAAGCGTTTTCGCCGTTTATCCCGCTGAATCTGGAAGACTCCTCGCTTCCGGCCATCCTTCTCAATTACACCCTGACCAACACCAGCGACCAGCCTGTGACGCTCACCCTGACCGGAAAGCTGCAGAATCCCGTCTGCTATCGCAGTGCAGACAAAGCCGCAGGCCTGCTGAAAAATCAAATCTTCCGCAGCAGCAATCTTGTATCACTGAACTGCTCCGCCAGCCCGCTGCCGTCAGAGGCATCCAGCCGCCCCGATATTCTGTTTGAGGATTTCGAAAAGCCCGACTGGCAGGGCTGGCAGGTCACCGGCGACGCCTTCGGCCCTGGCCCCGTCAAAATGACCGATATCCCCGACTATCAGGGCGATGTCAAAGGGCGTGGTGCTCGTGTGGTCAACAGTCACGCCTCCGCCCCGGGCCGGACGATCGCCGAGAAAGACTCCAAAACAGGCGTGCTGACCAGCCGCCCCTTTACCGTCGAACGTCATTTCATCCACTGCCTCATCGGCGGCGGAAATCATGCTGGCCAAACCAGCCTTCAAGTCCTCGTGGACAATGCCGTGGTGGCCTCCGCAACCGGCCGGGCCAGCAATCAAATGGCCCCCGTCCAGATGAATCTGCGCCCACACGAAGGCAAACAGGCCGTCATCCGCATCGTCGATCAGGCCACTGGCGGCTGGGGCAATATCGGCGTCGATCAGATCATCTTCAGCGATCAGCCGCAGGCCGAATCCAAACTCGAAATGCTGCCCGATTTCGGTACGATGACTCTGTCCATCCTCAACGCTGATGACAATACCACCGCCGCCGCATCAATCAATACCGCGGCCCCGCAAAAAGACTCCGCCGAGATTCCCCTCGGGCAAAAGCTCATCGGCACCCTCGGTCAAACCATCACCCTTGCCCCCGGCTGCAGCCAAAGCATCCCCTTTGTCATTTGCTGGCATTTCCCCAATCTCTACGGCCGCGGTGTCGGCGGACGCTGGGTCGGCCATGCCTATGCCGCTCGATTCGATTCCGCCCTGGCAGTCACCCGTTATATCACGGACAATTTCACTCGCCTCACCGAGACCACACGGCTGTGGGCGAAAACCTGGTACGATTCCACGCTGCCGTACTGGCTGCTGGACCGTACCATGGCCAATACCTCCACCCTGGCCACGACCACCTGCTATCGTTTCAAAGACGGCCGTTTCTGGGCATGGGAAGGCATCGGCTGCTGCGAAGGCACCTGCACCCACGTCTGGCACTACGCCCAGGCCCCCGCGCGATTATTCCCCGCCATGGAACGCGACATGCGTCAGCGGGTGGACCTCGGCATCGCCCAGCACGACGACGGCTCCATCGGCATGCGTGCCGGCCTTGACAGAGCCAACGAAGCCGCCGATGACGGCCAGTGCGGACGCATCCTCGGTGCCTATCGCGAACACCAGATGTCTGCCGACGACACATTCCTCCGCAAAAACTGGCCCAACATCAAACGCGCCATCCAGTATCTCATCGCCAAAGACGGCAACGACGACGGCATCATCGAGGGCGACCAGCCCAACACGCTGGACGCCTCCTGGTTCGGCAAGATCAGCTTTCTGGCCTCGCTCTATCTGGCTGCTCTGCGTGCCGGCCAGACCATGGCCGCCGAAGTCGGTGATGTAGCCTTTTCCGCGCGCTGCAAGACCATCGCCGACAAGGGCGCCCAGTCGATTCTCGAACTGTTTAACGGCGAATACTTCATCCAGATCGAAGACCCCAATCGCAAGACCGCCGTCGCCGTCCGCGATGGCTGCTATATCGACCAGATCTTCGGCCAGACCTGGGCGCACTGGGTCGGCCTCGGCCACCTGTTCGACTCCGACAAGCAAAAAACCGCCCTCCAGTCCCTGTGGCGTTACAACTTCGTCCCCGATGTCGGCCCGTTCCGCGCCGCCTTCACCCGCGGACGCTGGTATGCGACCGCCGGCGATGCGGGTCTGCTGATGTGCACCTGGCCCCGCAGCGGCCGCCCCGAAAACTGGGAGCAGCACTGGCAATACATGTATTTCAACGAATGCATGAGCGGCTTCGAGTACCAGGCTGCCGCCCACATGATTTACGAAGGTCTGCTCAACGAAGGCCTGGCCGTCGCCCGCGCCATCCACGACCGCTACAACGCCGCCTTGCGAAACCCCTACAACGAAATCGAATGTTCCGACCACTACGCCCGCGCCATGGCCGGCTTCGGCGTCTTTCAGGCCGTCTGCGGTCTGGACTATCACGGCCCGCAGGGCCGCCTCGGCATGGATCCCAAACTAACGCCCGAACAATTTGCCGCCCCATTTACCGCCGCACAAGGCTGGGGAACCCTGCGGCAAACCGCCGATGACCGCCTCCAGACCCAGCGGCTCGAACTGCATTATGGCTCACTCAAGCTCAATGAATTCACCTGTCGGCTGGTCAATAACGCTCCCCCCCGGGCTATCACCGCAAGCCTCGTCCCTCAGCAGGGACAGGCTCACACCCTCGCAGTCCAGTGGACTCAGGATGGCCAGAAGGTCCGGATTTGCTTTGATAAGCCCTTGCATATCCAGGAGTATCAGACCGTGATGATCGAGATCAAAACAGGAGTTGGCAATGAATCATAACCTATTGACAGCTATGGCTTTAGCGATAGTCTTATGCGGCGGGTGTCAGGGGCAAACTCAGGACAAAGTCGCTGTTGAATCCACGAAACCAAAGGTTGCAGACATTTCTGCCCTGTTGGAACCGATTCGTCAGAAACACAACGTCCCGGCCATCTGTGCGGCTGCGGTCAACAGCGACGGCATCATCGCCATTGGCGCTGTCGGCCTTCGCCGCCGGGGCGATACCACTCCCGTCACCACCAGTGATCTCTGGCATCTCGGCTCCGACACCAAGGCCATGACCGCCGCCGTCGTCGCCCAGCTTGTCGAACAGAAAAAAGTCCGCTGGACCTCGACGCTGGCCGAGCTTTTTCCCGAGATGGCCGACCGCATACATCCCCAGCTCAAAGGCGTCACCATCCTGCAGCTCCTGTCGCATCACGCGGGGCTGACCGAAAACCTCAACTGGCGGTCGTTTGCCTCCCGCGGCGATATCCGCCGTCAGCGCCAGGCGGTTCTGGAACAGGCCCTGACCGAAAAGCCCAAATACACCCCCGGCACCCAAGCCCATTACTCCAATCTCGGATATGTTGTCGCGGGAATCGCCGTCGAGCGAATATCGGGCAAGTCCTGGGAAGACCAGATTCAGGGGAGCCTATTTAAGCCGCTGGGCATGACCACCGCCGGTTTCGGCGGGGTGGGTACGCCCGGCCGGCTCGACCAGCCGTGGGGGCATCGCGACGATGGCTCCCCCGTCGAAGGCAACGGCCCGGATATGGATAATGCCCTGGTCATGGCTCCGGCCGGCTGCGTCCATGCCGATATCACCGACTGGTCGAAATTTATCATCGACCAGCTTCGCGGCGGCATGGGCAAATCCGCCCTG
>JAFGQP010000044.1 GCA_016935635.1 Sedimentisphaerales bacterium | reverse complement strand
GTGTTGGCCGTACCGCCGTGAATCTCGACGGCTGTTCCGCGGGTGCATTCGAGGGTCATGCCCTGAATAGTCGTATAAGCGCAATTCCTCATCGCAATGATAGTGTTGACCATAGAGACAATCGGCATCTCCTCCGTCAACGGAGCGGGAGGCCAGAAGTAGAGTATTCCGCTGCTGCTGTCCAGATACCACTCGCCGGGAGTATCCAGCTCTTCGAGTACATTGAGCACATAGTACCGGTGCTTTTCGGAATAGCCGTAGATCCCGTGAGGCGGATAGGTCTCAATCGTCCGGGTCGTCGGGTCAATGGATTTAATCCGTTCATAGGAATCCGCCCAGTCATGAGTCCAAAATCCGTGAATCCATATCTGGTCGCTTTTCTGCCATGTGCCGGGCTGAGACTCGGTGTAGGTAAACTTGCCGCCCTCCGGCCCGGCGGGAACTTTGTCGATCGTAACCCAACCTGTGTTGGGCCACCGGGCGACCGTCATGGGTTTATGCTGAAAAAACAATTCCAGTCCGGCCGGCGCGAGAGACCTGCCGAAACCCCTGCTGACTATGTTGCCAAAGTCTGTAATGCCCTGTGCCTTAAGATCGGCCTGCAGAATCGAGCCGCGGCATTCGTCTTTAAAACGGGTGAGGATTTCAGGGGTGGTAACCGGCAAAAAAGAACTGACTGGTCGGCCCGCAATGAGGCGAACAGCCTCCTCTCCATAGGCGGCGTACACGATAGGCATGTCTTTTGTTCCGGCATCTTGTTCGGTCAACTCAAGCGTCTGCTCCAGATAATAATTGCCGCTGCGGAGAAAAACTTGAATTCGTCCCGCTACCGCATCTGTAGATTTGAGATGTCTTACCTTATCCCGGGCGGCGGTAAGCGTTTTCAACGGGCCATCGGTTTGTTGTGTATTCGGAGCCGGCAGACTGCCTGACCAAGCGTCATTTCCGCCGGGACTGACATACAGGGTCCTGTTTTTTGCAGGATTGTCCTGTGAATAGCCTTGTGAAACCACAAGAAGGGATAGAATAAGAAAAAAATGGATTGTGCTTATTGTAAATCCGGTATGTTTGATTTTGTGAATCCCGGAACCACTCGATAGGCTCATTCGGTCTGTAATGCGGTTCATAAACGGTGTCCTGTGTTCAGCCATAGAATTCCCCTGTTTACAATGGTCACGATTCGTTCACACGACATTCACTCCCTCCATTCTAACATGCCGCCTGTCGTTTGCATAATTTGATTTTGAAAACACAGTGATTCTTCCAAAATGGAAAAGAGATTGCCGAAGCCGACAGAATCGGATAACATAATAGGACCGTAATACTTAAAAGCCATTTAAAAAAGGAAAGAAACAATGAACAATGCACGCTCAATCCTGTCGGTTTTGTGTCTAACAATCATGGTTTTTATCTGCGGCTGTTCGGCTGAAAAAACGCGTCCTGAAAAAGATGGATGGGTCAGCCTGTTTAACGGCAAAGACCTAAGCGGCTGGAGGATCAAGATCACCGGATACGAGCTGGACCATAATTACAAAAATACATTTCGGGTCGAGGACGGCATTCTGAAGGTTTCTTACGACCAGTATGAGCGATTTAACGGCGAATTCGGGCACCTGTTTTACGATCAGCCTTTCTCGCATTATCGCTTGAGGATCGAGTACCGATTTGTGGGAGATCAGGTAGCCGAAGGTCCGGGGTGGGCGTTTCGCAACAGCGGGGCCATGCTTCACAGTCAGTCACCCCAGAGTATGGGCAAAGATCAGCAGTTTCCGGTATCCATCGAGAGTCAGTTTCTGGGCGGCAACGGAAAAGATGAACGCAGCACGGCCAATGTCTGCACGCCGGGAACCCATATTGTAATGAACGGCAAGCTGGTCACGGATCACTGCATCACATCCAGTTCAAAAACCTTCCACGGAGACCAATGGGTAACCATGGAAGCGGAAGTCCATGGCAACTCTCTTATCCGCCATATCGTCAACGGAGAGACGGTCTTTGAACTTGAAAACCCCCAATTAGACCCGGGCGACGCAGATGCCAGGAAACTCATCAAAGACGGCAATCTGATGCTGGATAAAGGATATATCGCGCTGCAGGCGGAAAGCCACCCCGTGGAATTCCGAAAGGTGGAAATCCTGCTTTTGCCCGAATAACCTATTCGGAACAGTACCTCTGCAAAGCGGTGTTAGGCCTGCTTTTTGAAGATAGGCTCCAGTGTTGATGCAAGCTTCTTGAGTGTTTCGACCTGCTCTTCGGTAATCGGTTTCAGATCGCTCAGTAAATCCAATGCCATCGTAAACAGCCGTACATCTCCCGGCGGAATGGCGGACGTAACGGGCTGACTGAGCGTAAACGACATTGACAACTTAGCCTCTTGAACATCGGTGATGGGTTGATACCAGCATTTGGGGTATTGCTTGCGAACGGGATCGTCCTGCGGTGCCCGCTGCCGGGCAAGAATCTTCAGTGCAAGGATCGCTGTCTCTTTTTCTCTGGCCTTCTTGATAACCTCAGGACTGAAATTGCCCTTGAGATATTCCGCAAAATTCACCGGCAGCAAAATTGAGTCAAAATCATAACGCTCCATAGCATCCAGCGCCGCAGTCGTTGAATGCGCAGAAAAACCCAAATACCGAATACGGCCCTGTTTTTTCTCTTCGAGCAGAAGCTTCATCACCCCCTCGTCGGCAAAGGCCGCCTCTACGTCTTTCTGAACATCGGTAATGGCATGAAGCTGATACAAATCAAAATGATCCGTCTCCAGCCGCTCCAGTGACCGTTCAAACTCCTCCTTGGCCCTGGCATAATCCCGCATTCCCGTCTTGCAGGCAAGAAATACTTTTTTGCGATACGGTTTCAGGGCCGGCCCCAATTTGATCTCTGCATCACCATAAGCGGGAGCCACATCGAAATAATTGACGCCCCGTTCAAACGCCTGCGCCACGATACGGTCGGCGTCTTTCTGTTCGGTGTCTCGGACGACGATACCGCCGAAACCGATCACCGAAAGCATGACCTCGGTCTTGCCGTAACGCCGTTTGGAAATGAACCCGGGTTTTTCTTGTGCATCTTCCTGAGAAGATACCTCTTGTCCAAACACGGGAAGACCGCCAAGTGAAATCAGCCCCGTTGTCAGTGTTCCCTGTTTTATAAATTCACGTCGTTTCATAGCCAGACTCCTTATAAAACAGTTATCATTTACTGGATTACACTTTCAGCTTCCTTTTACCTGCATCTGCAGGCAATATAATGATGTGCGGGCGGTAATAAATAACGTCTTGTTATCTTTCCCGCCAAAGCAGAGATTAGACGGCTGTTCCGGAACATC
>JAFGQP010000281.1 GCA_016935635.1 Sedimentisphaerales bacterium | reverse complement strand
GCATGGAACTTTCAATATAATTGTTGTGTCTTTTATCGTTGTATTCACTGGTTTTGTGGGTGCGGTTATCTTTTGGCCGGAAGCAGACGCTGGTAATATAGCGCCGACGCCTGTGCAGCCGCAGGCGGTGGCTTCAGCCAAGCCGACGGAAAACGCCGACATGCCGGAGCAGATTGTATGGGAAGACGACGATTTTGAGCCGTTGGATCTTGTGGATCAACAGGATGACATCGGTGAACTTCCAACCGTTGAAAGTGCCTATTCGGTTCTTGTTCTCGACTCCCAGACGGCCAGCGGTGCGGCCAATTTATCCAATACGGTAAGCGTGGATACGGGGACCGGCGGAAACGTTTCTCCGGCGGACTTTACTTCTACATCATCTTCGGCCGGTACTTCGTCGGGGACTTCAGACGGCAGCTCTTCAGGGGCAGCTCCAGCGGGCGGTTCGGGCGCTTCCGGCGGAAGCACTGACAGCTCTACGCCTGCCGCCGACTCCGGCAACTCTGGTGGTTCGGGAGGTTCCGGAACTACCACTCCTCCTATAACTCCCGGCGGCGGAGGTACTATGGAGGAAGACTTTTCTTACGAAGCTGAATTAGAGGCATTAAAACAATTGCAACCATTGCCGAAGGTTCATTATTCCTATTGGCTCAATCCTGATTTCATCACAGATCAGGACAACTCAGAGTTGTTGTACCAACTGGCAAGGACATGCAATGCTTTGAGTATCTCCGGCGAGTGGGCGAATTTTAGGCAGGTAGATGCCTGTATTGCCGCCTGTGTCAAAGTAAACAAAACCAATCCGCAGATTCCATGTACAATAGGTGTCAACTACGATCCATGGCATCGGGAATTCAGGCAGGATCTGGAAAGTCCGATTCCTTCGCAGTACAATTTTACTATTTTCAATCATCCTTCCTATAACACAGAAATTGAACAATTTGCCAAACGAATGAAACTGGTTAAAGAATGGGTCAGGCTGAGCAATCTCAAACACGAATCGGATATCAAAGTGGGCGCGCTGTTGCTGGATTCTGAACGGTTCTATCGACGCGAAAACGATCCATACTGGAATGAAGCCATGGGCAAAGCCCAAAATGCTATTCACCTTCAGGCAGTTGAAGTGTTTCCCGATGCCAGAATTGAATGGTATAATCGCGGTGCACAAGGTCGAAAAGGTACTGTTCTGAATCCTTATGTTGTGGATAACCTTATTATGACCGGAATGTCCACTGCAATGTATTCTGTTCCATTTTTCACTGAAACAATAGCGTTATTTACAGGAAGCTGTAATATTGCGGATACGCGTGTTATTGGCGGTCAGACGCCCTGGAAGGGTCTTAATGTGACCCCCTGGGTGGGGCTGAATTACGGTTTTGACTGGGATTTATATGATTCCGGCATACGTCCTGAAAGCGCTTGTCGAAAAACACCCTGGGACTATGATGTCGCGCTGTCCTATCGTATAGGTGCCGAACTTAACTCTCTTTTGTCGCCTTATGACCGGATCACAGCGATTGTCTTGTACCCCCGGCCATTTGATATCCGCTGTCCGAATTGGAGCAAGCATTATATCGAGTATTGCAAGGGCGCCGCGGCGGCGAATTAGTCCATTATCAACGTGACGGGAGTTGAGATGGAACAAAAATGGGCAGCAGCGCCGGTGTTTTTAGGTTGTTTGAATTACGGAGCTGATTTTCGAGTGTATGCACTCTACAGGAAACTCAGCGAACCGGGATATGAGCATTAGATTCCCGGTTTGCTTTTGCTCGTGGTGTCTTTGGCGAAAACACCTGACCAGTACACACCGCATGCGTCTTTTTTCGCAGTGCAAGGTGTTATGAGTTGTATCAATCCAAAACCGGACTGTCTGTTTTGAAACTACAGGGAATGATTTGGCGAACAGCAGCTTAACAAAACGAACCGGGATTAATATCGCTTCACAGTGGGCTGAACAGACCGCCGCCATTGTCGTTAATTTTTTTCTGATCAGCTACGCCATAGGAAAATTGGGTGCCGAGCACTATGGCGGCTGGGCGGGGATCGTTTCCATCATCGGATTTGTATCCATCTTAGACAGCGGCATGTCCGTAGCGATTCAGCACTATGTTGCCAGCCTGTCGGCCAAAAAAGAAGAAAAAAGATTAGCTGAACTGTTTAGTTCCGCCTGTGTTGTCTATGCAATCGGTGCTGTTATTGCAACTCTGATCTGTCTTGGAATTTCATTTTATTACCCGATGCTGTTTCCCAAGGTTCCGGCTGCTGCTGCCGTTGAATCTCAGATCGCACTTCGCTGGGTGGCCGCCGCGATGTTTATTTTTATGCTCAATATGCCGGTCAGGGGGGCCTTGCTTGGTTTACAGCGGCATGATGTCAGGAATATGATTGAAATTGTCAGCTTATTAACAAGAGCGGGTGCGGTTGTTGCCGCATTTCATTTCTTTTCTCCCTCGCTGGCGCATTTGGGGATGGGTTTTTTTGCGGCGACATTGATTCGGTTTATTCTTTCTGAAACGGCACTACGACGTATCTCCGGTTATTTGAAGTTTTCTGTTTCCACTGCAAAAAGATCGGATCTCAAAGAAATATTTTCTTATAGCGGACATTCTATGTTCTGGACGGTTGGCAGAATCGTTGTTCAGGATTCCGGGCCGCTGATCGCCAATATAACACTGACCTCCACCGCCGCAACGTATGTGTTTGTCGGCTCGCGTCTGGTAACGGCTTTGGGCAATTTTATTGCCGGTGTTTCGGGGGTTTTTGTGCCGATCGCCAGTTCTCTGAAGGCATTAGAGGACAAGACAAGATTAAAAATCGCTCTGATACGAGGAACACGAGTATGCAGTCTTTTGGGTTTTGCCATTGCCGCGGTGCTTCTTGTATTCGGCAGATCCATTTTATATCATTGGGTTAAATTCGAGGATTTAACTCCTTATCTTGTAATGTGTGTTCTGGTGGCTGGACGGGCTCCTACATGGTTTTTTAATATTGCTTTTGCAATGCTGATGGGGATGCGGGAACTCTGGACCATCACCCTTATGCTGCTTATCAGCACAGTATCTACCATTGTTTTGATGTTTGTATTGTCGTATTATTATGGTGTGTTCGGACTGGCTGTGGGAATCATAGCACCACTTTCTATTTTATATGGAACATGGATCCCTTATCGCGTGTGCCGGGTGACAGAGGTGACAATCGGAAGACTTCTTAAGGAATCCATGCCATGGCCGCTGGCCGTCGGGACCCTCGTTGCCTTATTTGCTTATTCCATTCTAAATATATTTCCGCCGGAGACAGTATTTGTATTAATCATTGAAATGGGTACATCACTGGCGGTTTTTCTGGTCTTGGCGTTGTTTGTCGGCCTGGATCGCGGTACGCGAGAAGCTATTCGATCGCAAATCTTATTATGTTCGAAAAAAGTAGCTCTGCTGACATTTAAACGCTAACATTACAGGTGCAAAACGAGAAGGTAACTACCAATGACTAAAGTGGGAATCATTTCATATTACAAAACCATCAATTATGGTTCAGTGTTACAAGCATACGCATTACAGACAACAATCAGAAAGATGGGTTACGGCTGTGAACATATTAGATATAGCAGCGGCAGATCTCTTGCTTTCAGATTATTTGCCGCAATCAGACGGCCCCAAAAAGCATTAAATGTGATCCTTAGCCGTCGAACAACAAGGGGGTTGCTCTATCGTGAATTCATTGATCAATACATAGTCGAAAGCAAACATCTGTATAGATCATTGAATGAATTGGAATCAGCCAACAACAGTTATGAAACATTTGTTTGTGGCAGCGACCAGATATGGGCGCCGAATCAATTTAATGAACGGTATTATCTTGGTTTTGTAAAAGAAAAAAATAAAAAGATTGCATATGCCCCCAGTATTGGATTGCCGGCAATACCGGACGCTTTAAAGTCCCGGATGGCTTCATTAATCAATGATATCGGATTTTTATCTGTTCGTGAAAAAGACGGTGCGCAGCTCATTCGCGAGTTGACCGGTATTGATGTGCCGGTTGTCTTGGATCCTACTCTTTTGCTGACAACAGAAGAATGGTTAAATATATCGAAAACCCCGAATTTCAACGAACCCTATATTTTATGTCACTTTCTTGGCAAAAGCCCTAAACACAGAGAGTTGGCCAAGTGCTATGCCCGGGCAACAGGTCTTAAGACCGTAGTCCTTCCTTTTTCCAAATGTGATTATTCCTGGGGTGATATTACATTGACAGATGCGGGGCCACGTGAGTATCTCGGTTTAGTTCATAATGCTAATATTATATTCACGGATTCCTACCATGGGATGCTTTTTTCCTTAAATCTTAATAGGCCTTTCAATGTATTTATGAGGTTCTCCGAAAGCCACGTTCTATGTCAAAATTCCAGAATAGTCAACATACTTGACAAATTTAATTTATGGAAGAGACTAGTTAAAGAGGATGTTTTGGAAATCGAACAAGAGGATGACATTGACTATCACGATATCAATAGTATGTTGGACGATGAAAGAAAATGCTCAATAGAGTATTTAAGGGATTCCTTGCAGGATAGCGTTAGGTCAGAAGGGGGGCAATTGCATGAATAATATCAAAACCATACCATCCTATGTATGTACCGGATGCGGAGCGTGCGAAAACTCATGTCCTCAACAGTGTATCCATTTTCAGCTTGATTCAGAAGGTTTTTGGGTGCCTACAATTAATTTCGATCTTTGTATTGATTGCGGTATCTGTTTGGCCAATTGTCCTGCCTGTAATGACGGACTGAGTAGATCGAAGGTTCCCGTAACTAAAGAAGCAGAGATATATGCAGCATGGAATAAATCGCAGGATATCCTTGCAAGGAGTACATCCGGGGGTATATTCCCCGCATTAGCTGAAGAAGTTATCCGGCAAAAAGGCATTATTGTTGGGGCTGCATGGCAAGACGATATGACTGTACGGCATATCGCGGTCGACAAAGAGGCAGCGATTGCCAAGTTGCAAGGATCGAAATATCTTCAAAGTCGGGTCGGCGACATGTATTCGACTGTAGAGCGATTATTAAGAGAAGATCGTTTAGTTCTTTTTTCAGGATTACCGTGCCAAATTGCAGGCTTAAATTCATATATAGAGCATCAAAAGAATCCCAATCGGGTGAATCTTATTACTTGTCAGTTGGTATGCTATGGTGTTCCTTCCGATAGTGTTTTCAGAAAGTATATATCTCATATTGAGAATAGATACGGCTCCCCGATAAAATCTTATTGCTTCCGTGATAAGAAGGTGGGTTGGCGAACATATGGTGTCAGGGCTATTTTTGAAAATGAAAGGCAATATTCCTCCAAAGGAGAAAATGATCCGTTTATGATTGGATTTCAGAAAGCTCTGTACTTCAGAAGCAGCTGTTATCAATGTCGCTATAAAGGATTTCCGATTTGTGCTGATATTGCATTAGGTGATTTCTGGCATGTGAACGAATGTGACAATTCTCTGGCAGGAATAGACGGCATATCGTTAGTGGTAATTCAAACCGAGAAGGGAGGGAATCTTTTCAATTCCATCAAGGATAGACTAGTATCTAAGCAGCAAACACTTGAGACGGCCATAAGTTGTAATCCGAGCTTAGTGAGTTGCGCACGTTTGAAAAGTGATCGCAAAAAGTTTTTTTACGATATTGATGCCCACGGGTATGAATACTGTGTCAGGAAATACACACAACGATCGACTTTTCTCAGGCGAATTCTTGTGAATTTAAATGGTCGATTGCGGAAATGGATAAAATGAACGACTATGAAAAAAGATATCGTTGAAGAATTATGAACCGAATTGGTTTCTATTAAATAGACGGCCGTATGTGCCGAAGAAATTATACGAAACTTTCAAAATAGGATCAAGGAGTTTGCATGAAACGTGTTCTTTTTATATTTGGTACGCGTCCCGAGGCGATTAAGCTGTGTCCGGTGATTAAGTGTATGGAGCAACATGCCGCGTTTGAAGTGAAGGTGTGTGTGACCGCTCAGCACCGGCAGATGCTCGACCAGGTTCTTGAAATTTTCAACGTTGAGCCGGATTATGACTTGAATTTGATGAAGCCGAATCAGACGTTATTCGATATTACGGCCAGTGCGATTACGGGGCTAAAAAGTGTGCTTGAAGACGTAAAGCCTGACGTTGTTTTGGTGCAGGGTGACACGACGACTGTTTTTGCGGGTGCCCTGGCGTCGTATTACCTAAAAATTCCGGTCGGTCATGTTGAAGCGGGATTGCGAACCGACAATAAATACTCGCCATTTCCCGAAGAAGTGAATCGGCGACTGACTTCAGTGATGACGGACTATCATTTTGCACCAACGAGCGCTTCTAAACAAAATCTTTTACGGGAGGGTTATTCTGAAACATCCATATTTGTAACGGGCAATACAGTAATCGATGCACTGCTGTGGGTTAAAAAACTTATTGACACCAGAACCCTTGAAGATTTTCCAGAACTGCAAGGGCTGACCCTGACCGGTAAAAGCGTACTGATTACAGGCCATCGAAGAGAGAATTTCGGTGCAGGTTTTGATAGTATCTGCAATGCAATTAAGACGCTGGCACTGAAGCATGCCGATGTCAGCTTTGTTTATCCTGTTCATCTCAACCCCAATGTTCGTAAACCTGTTTTTGAGCGACTGGGGGCTATCGAGAACATCAAGCTTATTGAGCCATTGAGCTATCTGCCCTTTGTGTATTTGATGAACCAATCGACCATCGTTTTAACCGATTCGGGGGGGGTGCAGGAGGAAGCGCCAAGTCTCGGAAAACCGGTTCTGGTGATGCGTGATACCACAGAACGTCCCGAAGCGGTACACGCCGGAACCGCAAAATTGGTTGGTACTCAATTTGATATGATCGTACAGGAAACAGAGCGATTATTGACAGACCCCAATGCATATAGCAAGATGGCCAATGCCGTCAATCCTTACGGCGATGGAAACGCCGCGGAAAGAATCGCCAATATCTTGTCCGGGAATCGCTGGCATCCGTTTAATACTGTCGCCTAACATAAAGGAGTTTTATGGAACCAATGACAACCGAAAAATTAACTATATATTTTGTTACCAATGACTGGTCCGGCCTGCATGATGCATTTGAAAAAGAGGACTGGGGCTTGGTCGCCGGCGTGCCGCTGGTTCCTTTATACTGGAAACGGTTGGCTGAGAAGGGGCATAATATTCATATTTTTGTGACGGGTAATTTCAGCTGCGACAAGGACTTTGTTCTTGAGGGGATACACTTTCATCGCGTGCGAATTCCGGGGTATCTGGCAGGCGCTGTAAAAGGACGGACAATACGAACGTATCTCAAAGTTTTCTGGCTGCTGCACACCCTGAAGTGTATAAAGAAGATGAAGGAAGAGGCTTTGGTATCACCTCCTGATGCCGTGTATTCTTATGGCACCGGCAGCAATGTTGCGGCGTGGCGCATCAGTCGAAAGTTCCGGATTCCTTTTTTGGTCCATTATTGGGGAACCTGGCTGGGGCATCATTTGCTTAAAGAACCCTGGTATAAGCGATTTCGCGTGTTACCGCAGATACTGATGTTTAAGTTGCCGATAGATTTACTCATCATCAGTAATGACGGGACAGAAGGCGACCGCGTGGTTGACAAGGTAGGGTTTCCGAAAGAAAAATTCAGGTTTTGGCTTGATGGCACCGCTCCCGATCTTTATAAACCTGACCTGGATAAGGTTTCCATTAAGAAATCAATAGGTTTGCTACCTGAAGACAAGATGATTTTTCAGGCGGCGCGACTGGACTTCTGGAAACGGATTGATCGTACAATCGCTGCCATGCCGAACGTGATCAAAGAGGTTCCCTCTGCAAAACTGGTCGTGGCCGGTGACGGACATTTACGAAAAGACCTGGAAGAACAGGCCCAAAAACTCGGCGTCGCAGACCATGTGAAATTCCTGGGTTTTGTGCCGCACAGCAGAGTGTTAGAACTTCATAATGCGGCGGATCTGTTTATAACTGTTCAGGATTTAACAAATCTTGGAAACCAAATAATCGAGGCGCTGCACAGTCGAACGTGTACGATCGCCTATGACATCGGCGGTACCCGCCATGTCATGCAGGATGGCATTACGGGTCGATTGCTTAATGAAACGCAACTCCAGAATTTATCGGGAATAATGATCGACCTTCTTAAAGATGACGGGGTACGTGAAAAAATGGCAGAAGGGGCGTTTCAGTTTGCTCGTAAAAATATATGGACTTGGGATCAGCGTATTGAGGCCGAGCTTGATGACCTTAGACGTCTTGTAAAAAATAAACAGGAGCAGCGAGGATTATGATATTTTTTGCAATTATAGGTCTGATTATCATAGTGCTTTTAACATTCAAGTACCCTATGATTCCACTCTTTTTCTTTTTGACCACATCGCTCTTAAAAACGTCGCTGATGGCACGATTTGAGATATTCACCAGATATGATATGACGGTGCTGGCTGCGGTTTTTCTATTATTTGGTATGATGGTGGCTCTAGCAAAAAGACCCGGTTATTTTATCAGGATATTCAATGCACCCTATTTGCTGATGGCGTTGTTGATACTGCTTTTATTTTTGGGGTTAACATATACGAGTGCTCCTATTTACGGGTGGCAAAAAAGTTCCAGATTTGCCGTGTTCGCCTCACTGATGTTTTTTTCTCCGATTCTGTTTATAGCGGTTAAATCCGATTTTAATAAAATCTTGTGGATACTGCTGATTATCGGAGTTTTGGTCAGCGTCGTTACAATAATAATGCCTCATAGTGCGGTTGTTCAGGAACGAGCCGAACAGCGGGCTGGTTTTTTAGAGGCAGGTCCGCTCGAAACCGCAGAAAAAATTGCGATTGCCGGGCTTGTGGCTTTTTGCTTCATTGTATTTCAAGACAGTAAAAAAAGCTTAAAGATCATCGGCGGTATTATTACCCCCATATGCCTGCTGGGTATGGTGCTGACGGGCGCGCGAGGATCTTTGTTTGCGATGGTGCTGTGTTGTGCCGCTGCCCCATTTATTTTGGGGCGTCAGGTGTCCAAAAAGTGGATTATCCCCGGGGTGCTCGTTGTTGTGTTGGGCATGGGGTATGCGTTAACGGCTGCCGGTGGAGTGGCCGAAATGTCCGTCGAAAGAATTTCACGAATGTGGAGTCAGGAAGGCGGCATAAAAACGGCCGCGGAGTCTCGCTTGCCGTTGTATTCATGGACCTTGTCCAATATTCCCGATTCCCCGATTTTCGGTCATGGAACGGGCTCGTATGCGGTTGATAAAGAGGGAGTGGATCAGCGAACGTATCCCCATAACACGATCCTTGAGCTATTGTACGAAAATGGTGTGATAGGTGCGTCAATATTTGTGGCATTTGTGTACCTGACATACCGAAAGTGGAAACAGAGCAGGCGTTGCATTCTTGATTATCTCGGTGACACTCAGATATATGCCTTTTCCTCGATTTCGGTGCTGCTGTTCATTTTTGCGTTTTTGCAAGCGATGAAAAGCAACGATATTGAGGGCAACCGGTTTATGTTTTTTTGTGCAGGGTTAATGATGTCTGTTTATTATCTGGTTCGCGATTCGCTCCGGCAAATGGAAGCAGGCACTTATCGTATTGAGCCGGAGTTTCAATGTTCCGTAGATTATTATGAAAATGAAAGTCCGCATGTCGCAGATTAAAATAACAGCTGCGGTTGGATGTTTTTTGTTATTGTTTGGAGCCGCGGCAACGAATTGTCTGGTGTATGCCGAGTTAACGGATGCAGAGATCGATGCCAAGTTATTTGATCTGCCGTCGCTGCCAAAGGTGCATTATTCCTACACTCTTTTGGCAAGCGGTATCATGGAGGGGCGGGAAAATCGGCGTCGGTATGAGTATGCGAGAATCACCCATGCCCTGACGATGCCCGGCGAATGGGTGACGGAAGAGCAATTTGAAAATTGTCTTTATACCTGTGCCAAAGTCAATAAGTTAAACCCGAAGATTTCCGCTTCACTGGCGGCGGGATTTAATGTATGGCACAGGCGTTTTCCAAAAGATAAACCGCCCACTTATCGCGGAGTGGAATACGGTGAGGAAATTGATTATTTTGTCAAACGACTGAATATTCTCCGGTTAAGACTTATTCAATACAATAAAAAGTATGACAGTAGTGTGGAACTCTCTGCGTTATTGTTTGATTCAGAACGGTTTTTTTATAAGAAAGGCGATGATCGCAACAATGAGGCGATGCGCGAATGTTTAGATGTCATTCATAAAAGAGCAGTCGAGATATTTCCGAATGCTCGTCTTGAATGGTATGGACGCGGCTATGACTATGTTCCTTACAGAAATACGTGGGTTCGTCGTCGCGAGTTTACGGGGAAGGAAATTATGACGAGTTTATCCTGCTCCTTGTATCAGATAGTTGAACAGGAGGCTATGAGACAAACGTATCGATTGACCTGCAAATGGGCAGATGAGCTTGGGGTGAATGATGTAACGCCGTGGGTTGCGCTGGGGGCCGGATATTACGGTCCAAGACGAAGCTGGATAAGCGACTACGAATATCCTGTCGAGTATTCGCATCAGATGGGAGCGGAACTCAATATTCCAGTCTACAGCGAACAGTCCGAAAAATACGCTGATTACAACCGTGCCAAAGTCATAGTGTTTTACCCCCAGCCATTTAATGCTAAAACACCCGGCTGGGCCAAGCATTTTATAGCCTATGCAAGAGGCGCTGCAGGAATAAAAGACCTGGATGATTTGAAAAGCAAAGGAGAATCGAAATTGTGAAGCCCGACACAACACCACGAATATGTCACATTTCGACGGTTCACCCGGATAACGATGTTCGAATATTGTATCGGGAATGCAGCGGTCTGGCCGAGGCCGGATATAAGATCTGTTTAATTATTCCATCCGATTCAAAAAGACAAATCAACAATGTCGAAATATTACCTCTGCCGCACATTAAAAACAGATTGTTTCGGATGATGATTCTGCCTTGGCTGGCGTGTTGGAAGGCATTGCGTTTCAGTCCCTCCCTTTGCCATTACCATGACCCGGAATTAATGCCCATGGGATTTGTGTTACGCTGGGTGTTCCAAAAAAAAGTTGTCTATGATATCCATGAAGCGGTTCATCGACAAATTATGAGTAAAGCATGGATACCGCGATCGATGCGTTCTTTTGCTGCAACCTTGTATCGGCTGACGGAGCGTGTTCTGACGGTTGGACAAGTGTTGATTGTCGCCAATGAAAAATCGGTTGACGATTATCAACGGCGGGTATATCGGGTACAGAATTACCCTTGTTTTGCGGCATCGGGCCAGTCTACAGTCGCGATGGAGAAAATCGAGAACTCAAAACCTCTGCTGGTGTATGTGGGGGGCGTCAGCGAGATACGCGGCTCGTTTGTTTATTTGGATTTGGCTGCAGATTTGGCCGCGGCGGGATTGAATTTTGAGATGGCGCTGATCGGTCAGTACGATGCTTCTATCGGCAACCAGATGCGAACCAGGATAGATGAAAATCACCTGCATGACAAAGTCAGGATTCTCGGTCGACTGGCGTTTCCTGAGGCGATGGCTTATGTGCGACGGGCTGATATTGGTCTTTGTTTGCTGTTGCCGGTTCCCAATTATAAGTTTTGTCTGGCGACCAAGATTTTGGAATATATGATGTTCAGGGTGCCGGTGTTGGCTTCAGATTTTGATGTCTGGCGAAAGTATGTCACGGGCGAAGACGCCGGCAGGATGGTCGACCCCTGTGACCGAACGGCCGTCTTTGAAGCATGCCGGGCAATGCTGGAGGATACTTCAATGCTGAAGCGGATGGGTGAAAACGGCAATCGAGCTATCAGGAAAAAATATAACTGGGACAATGAATTCCAGGTATTGCTGCGGTGCTATGAAGATATATTGGGAGGCAAGAAAAGCATCAGCAAGTGATGACCTATTGATTGCATTTATCCGCGGCAACACATCATATTAACAATTCATTTTTATGCACATTCTTTATTTGCATCAATATTTTGCATTACCGAGCGGTTCGACAGGGACGCGGTCGTATGAGATGGCCAGGCGCTGGGTGGTGGCCGGGCACGCCGTAACAGTTATCTGCGGGCGGGGTGATATCTGCGGGTTGCCTGACCAGCGAGTGTTTGATGCCGAGGGCATTCATGTGCGGGTAGTCGGTTCTTGTTATAGCCAAAAGCAAAGTTTCTTGCGACGCATAGCGGCGTTTTTGTTTTTTATATTGGCCGGCTCAATTGAAGGACTTTGTGTACGAAATGTTGATGTGCTCTTTGCTACCAGTACGCCGCTGACTATTGGAATTCCGGCGATGGTACTGAAGTGGTTGAAGGGAGTGCCCTTCGTTTTTGAGGTGCGGGACCAGTGGCCTGAAGTGCCAATCGAGATGGGGTATATTAAAAATATGCTGCTCAAAAAGCTACTGCTTTGGCTGGAAAGATGCATCTATAAAAGCGCAGCGGCAATCGTTGCGCTCTCACCGGGCATGGCCGACGGTATACAGATCGTTTTGGGACATGTCAAACGCCCTGTTATCGTCGCTCCCAACGGCGCCGATATCGAATTGTTCCAGCCGGATATCGACAGTTCGGCCGTACGGAAAAAGATGGGCTGGCAGGATAAATTCGTAGTGCTGCACTTTGGCGCGATGGGCAAAGTGAATTCATTAGATTTTTTGATCGATGCAGCACAAAAAATGCAAACCTATCCTGATGTATTATTTGTCTTGATGGGTCAGGGAAAAGAAAAACAGAACCTTACCGAGAAGGTTGCGGCATTGAATTTAAAGAATTTAGAAATTCATGGTCCCACTCCAAAATCTGAATTGCCCCGAATCGTTGCGGCCTGTGATGTCTCTACTGTTATTATCGGCAATCATCCGATCATCGAGCACAATTCAGCCAATAAATTTTTCGACTCGCTGGCTGCAGGAAAACCCGTTTTGCTTAATTACTCCGGCTGGCAGCGGCTAACGATTGAGGCTCATCAGGCTGGTTTCGGCTGTCGCCTCTGCGATCTCGATGATTATATCAAGAACTTGTTAACGCTCTACACGAGCAATAACCGTCTGCGAGATATGGGATCAAATGCCCGGCGATTGGCCGAAGAAGAATTCAGCCGTGATAAAATAGCATTGGATGTCTTAGGTGTCATAAATGGAGTGGTAAATTCATGATCGAACATCAAAACGAGTGGCCGAGGGTAAGCGTTCTTGCGCCGTGTCGAAATGAGGCGAGTTTTGTTCAAACCGCGATTCAGTCTATCCTCGATAATGACTATCCGGCAGATAAAATAGAAGTGCTTGTGCTGGATGGAATGAGTACCGATGGAACTCGTGAAATTGTTCAACAAATGATCATTCAAGACAGCCGCATAAAATTGGTTGACAATCCCGACAAGATTGTACCGACAGCGATGAATATCGGCATCAGGGCAGCTCAAGGCGAATACATTATACGAATTGACTGCCATGCGAAATTTTTTAATGATTATATTCGGCGATGCATTGAAGTTCATCGTCGCACCAATGCTGATAATGTAGGAGGCTATTCGGTAACACTGCCAGGCGCAAATACACCAATTGCACGGGCAATCGCGTCTGTGGCGAGCTGCCGTTTTGGGGTGGGTAATTCTCAATTTCGACTGACCGGTCCTGAACAGCAGGTCGATACGGTTCCCTTTGGCACTTATAAAAAAGAAACGCTGGAAAAAATCGGCGGTTATGATGAAAGGCTGGTTCGTAACCAGGATATAGAACTTAATTCTCGCATACGAAAGGCCGGGGGGACGATCATTATTTCTCCGGAGATTAAGCTGTCTTATTACAACAGAGCGACGCTGAAAGGGCTTTGGCAACAATCGTTTAACAATGGCCTTTGGAATCCTTATACAGTCTGGCTGGTAGGCGGCGGCCTGTCACTTCGCCACTTTATTCCAATGGTTTTTGTTCTGGGCATAGCGGTTCTTTTGGCCGGTTCGGTGTTATGGTCTGCTATGTTTTGGCTTTTGTTGGGCTATCTTTCTCTTTACTCGTTTTTTGCCGCGATCTTTGCGATACAAGCCACACACCAGAATAAGGTGAATATTTCGAATGTATGGATTTGTTTTTGGGTACTTCATATCGCTTATGGTGTAGGGTCATTGTGGGCTGTTCTTACAATCCCGTTCAAGTTTCCTTCACGAAAGACGAAACAAGTTGGAAAAGCTCTTGCGGATCGCAAGAAATAATCCTTTTTTCGATATTTTGACTAACTGTATTTTTTTGTATTTAATGGGGGTACTGTGAACCACTGAGATCATATGCTGCGGCCGGGGAAACAAGCCTTGGTCCATTTAACAAGATATGAATCATGCTCCGCAGTAACATTACGATTGATTCTGTACTCCTGTCAAAAAACGGTGTAAATCTATAGCTGAAGAGAGGCAAGAGATGGCGGCATCCAAGAAAAAACCGTTTGTGTTTTTCTTTCTGGCGATCGTAGTAGTCAGCGTTTTTATGTTTGTGCTGGAGTGGCAAAAACGGCGTGTGCCATCCCTGACGGTTGCGGCTAACAAGGGCATTGGGTCGTTGTTTACGCTGGACGGGCGGCTGGTGGCGGTGTATCAGGATGGCCGGACATGTGCGTGGGATTGGAATGTACCTGAAATCAAGCAGGCCGATTTTGTTGCGGGTTCCGGGCGGGCGATTCCGCTGACCGAGAGTTCTTTTGCGGCGATTTCCCGTAATGAGGACCGACGACTTTTGTCAATTTATGACCTTAACACGGGCAAAAAGATAAAGGATCTTACCGCCGGCTGGGAGGATCAAGATATTTATCTGCAGAATTCGAATGGCTATACGATGCCGATAGTTGTCCGCCGAAATCCTGAACGGGACAACACTGTTGAATACGAGTTTGTGGTTGTGAACCTTGATGCGGAGCTGCTTCGTCCACCGGTTACTGTAAAGCTTGATGCCAAAACACAAACCTTGCGGGACTATGCCGTTTCCGATGCGGGCATGCTGTACGCTGTCGGTGCCGATAACGAGAAGGCACGTCTGCTGGCGGTGGATTTGAATACTGGTCAGACGCTTTGGTCGCAGCGATGGGCGGATACGAAAGAATTGACGACGGTGACAGTCTCTGTTGATAGGCAAACCGTTTGGGTCGGCGATCGCGACGGGCAACTTCTGGCCGTGGCCGCTGCGGATGGCCATCTGCTTAAAAAAGTGTCGCTGCTTAAGCCCGGCGAAAAACGCACGGTGAGCAACGATTATTCCGTGCTGAATCTGGTTGTCAGTTCCGATGGCCGTCGGTTGGGCTGTACTATTGCTCCGATTGCTTATGTTGCGGATGCAGAAACAGGTGATGTTACGCACCGCTTTAGCGG
>JAFGQP010000043.1 GCA_016935635.1 Sedimentisphaerales bacterium | reverse complement strand
GCATTGTGGGCGGATGCTGCGGTACCACGGCGGAACATATTCGCTGCCTGTCAGATACGGTGGCTTCCCTGACGCCGGCTGCAAGGGAGGTCATTGCATGAAGCCGTCAGTTTCCAGTTTATATCAGGCCATTGAAATACGCCAGGACATCCCGCCGCTGCTGATTGGCGAGCGATGCAATACCAACGGCTCTAAACAATTTCGTGAGATGCTGCTGGCCGAGGATTTCGACGGCTGTCTGAAGGTAGCCCTGGATCAGGAGGCTCAGGGCGCTCAGGTGCTGGATATCTGTACAGCTTACGCGGGGCGAGATGAAAAAGCCGACCTGATTCGCCTGTTCAAGATGCTGATTCCCGCGGTGAAAATCCCGCTCATGATTGATTCTACGCAGGCCGATTGCGTTGCGGCGATTTTGAAGCTGTACCCGGGTCGGTGCATCATCAATTCCATTAACCTTGAAGACGGCGGGGCCAATCTGCACAGGATTTGTACACTGGCCAAAAAATACGGAGCTGCGGTTATCGCTCTGACCATCAATAAAAACGGGATGGCGATGACCGCGGATGAAAAAGTGGATACGGCGGCACAGATTTATCATCTTGCCGTCAATGAACACGGGCTGCGTCCCGGGGATTTATTATTTGACCCGCTGACGTTTACCATCGGCTCGGGCGATGAAACGCTTAAAGATGCTGCAATTCAGACACTGGCTGCGATCCGCCGTATTAAAACGCAATTGCCCGGTGTTCATACCCTGCTGGGTGTCAGCAATATATCGTTCGGACTCCGGCCTGCGGCGCGAAAAATCCTCAATTCAGTCTTTCTGCATGAAGCTGTGGAGGCCGGACTGGATGCGGCGATTATCGACATTGCCAAGGTGATTCCTCTGGCTCAAATCGGCCAGCAGGACCGGGAAGTCTGTCTGGATTTGATTTATAATCGCCAGTCCGCGACGGACAAAACACCGCTGCTGGCATTTATTGACTATTTTGAGGCTCAGGGCGACCAGAAACAGCAGGTGCAGGAGACACAGGAAACCGCGTCCGAAAAAGCCATGCATCAGATGATTGTCAAAGGCAACAAGGACGGGCTGGAGGATGTGCTGACGATTCTGCTGCGGCGTTATGGGCCGCTGGAGATTATCAATACCATTCTGGTTCCGGCGATGCGGTATGTGGGGGAACTATTCGGGCGAGGGGAAATCCTGCTGCCGTTTGTGCTGCAGTCGGCCGAGGTGATGAAGCGCAGCGTGACATTTCTGGAACCGTATATGGACAAAGCCAACCAGTCCGCGAAGCTGAAAATCCTTCTGGCGACGGTGCAGGGCGATGTTCACGACATTGGCAAAAACCTGGTCGATATCATTCTGACCAATAACGGTTATCGTGTCTATAATTTGGGTATCAAAGTCCCCGCTGAGACGATTATTGAAAAAGCCCGTGAATATGCGGTGGATATCGTGGGGCTTTCCGGCCTGCTGGTCAAGTCGGCCATCGTCATGCAGGAAAGCATGGCCCAGTATCGGCAGGCGAAACTGAATGCTCCGATTCTGCTGGGCGGGGCGGCTCTGACGCAGAAGTTTGTTGCCGAATCATGTGTGCCGCAATACGATCAGCCGGTGGTGTATTGCCGGGATGCCTTTGCTGGGTTAAAGGCGGTGCGGGATTTTGAACAGGGAAAGTTAGCCGCGACGGTGTTTGAATCCAGTGCCCCCAAGGCGGTTAATGTGCCCGGCCCGAAAAATATGGAGATAGACTTGACCTGCCCTGTGCCGGCGGCGCCTTTCCTGGGGCAGCGGTATGTGACGGACATCGACCCGGCCCGCATCTATCCTTATGTAAATGAGCAGGCTTTGTTTCGCGGGCGCTGGGGATATCGCCGGGGCAAGACCTCTGCCGAAGACTATCAAACGCTGATGCAGGAGACGGTTGTCCCGATTTATGAGACTCTCAAAAAACGCGGCGTTGAAGAACAGCTGATTCAGCCCAAAGTGACCTATGGCTATTTCAAGTGCTACAGTCAGGGCAATTCACTGGTTGTCGAGGATGGCGGTCGTCAGTATGAATTCAGCTTCCCGCGGCAGGAATTTGCCCCGCATTTGTGCATTTCGGATTTTTATAAATCCAAAGACCTGGGCGGCGATATTACGGGATTCTTCGTTGTCACAGTGGGGGATCGCATCGGGCAGATGGCCAAAACGCTGTTTGAAAAAGATGCGTATCATGATTATCTGATGCTGCACGGTTTTGGTGTCGAAGTAACCGATGCGCTGGCGGAATACTGGCACGAGGTGATGCGGCAGGAACTGGGGATAGCCGCCCAGCGTCCGGCTGACACCACCGGGTTTGTCACCCAGCAATACCAGGGCAGCCGGTACGGATTCGGCTATCCATCGTGTCCGGATCTGGGGGCGCATGAGTTTGTATTCAAGCTGCTCAGGCCGGAGGCGATTGGGGTGACACTGACGGAGAATATGGAGATGGTGCCCGAGCAGACGACCTCGGCGATAATTGCGCATCATCCGCAGGCAAAATATTTTGCGGTATAAGAAAGGCCGGTCATGAAAAAATATATCTGTGTCAATTGCGGCTATATCTATGACCCGGAGGTTGGCGACCCGATGAGTAATATTCCTCCTGGTACGGCCTTTGAGGATCTGCCCGCTGACTGGAAATGCCCGATGTGCTATCTCGAAAAAGAATTTTTTGATCCTCTGGATTAAAATCGATTCAGCTTATCGTGACAAAAAGAGAACGGGCGGTCATTCGTTCCTGCGGTATACGCGTACATAATCGACTTCCATCTGTTGCGGAAATGCTGCTGTGATGCACGATGCGTCCGGTTCGGTGCAGCCGACATAGTAGCCTCCCACGGCGACATTCAGCAGGAAATGAAAACGCTGGTCAAAGGGGGCCGGATAGGTTCCATTGGCGCTCCACCACGATGTCTGGGTGCAAAACAGTTTTCCGTCAACATACCATCGCATGCGAGTCGGCGTCCATTCGAGTGTATAGACGTGAAAATCTTTGGAAAAGTCAATGCCGGCAGGACTATAAGTACATCCCGCAGACACGTTGTTGGGATATCGACCGCCGTAGTGAATCGTTCCGTGAATTGATGTGGTTGGATGTTTGGTTTCCATGATATCGATTTCACCGTGAGCAGCCCAGTATGAATAGGGCTCACCGTAGGTGTTGCCTGTCGGCATCATCCAGAAGGCAGGCCATATTCCTCCGCCTCCCGGGACCTTGATGCGGGCCTCCAGTTTTCCATACATGAAATCCTGCAGGCCGGCGCTGCGTATCCTTGCAGAGGTGTATTTTCGGTTGTTGTAATTTTCCCGGCGGGCCACCAGGTACAGCCTGCCGTCCTGGACGTACACATTTTGCGTTCGTGCGGTATAATATTGAAATTCGCCGTTTCCCCATCCCCATAATCCATAATCAAAGGGGGCGTCATTGCCGGTTCCAGTCATGCATTCCCAATGGGCGGTGTTTAACTGGGTGCCGTCAAATTCATCCGACCAGACCAGGTCCCATTGGCCGGAAGCCAGACAGTCATCATTGGTTTTAACAAAGACTTCACGAATGGAAAATCCATAGGCGGTGGCACGCTGCAGACACTGGATCCGGATGTATTGAGCCGCCGTTGACGCAAAGGTGATGTCGTCAAAATTGCCATCCCCGGCATTGGTCATATACGCCGATGTCCAGGCTGCGCCATCCGGTGATACATCAACGGAATACACCGATGCGAAGGCTGTTTCCCAGTAGATTTGCAGCCCACGAATCGTCCGTATCTGTCCCATATCAAGCTGGATCCATTGATTATCCTCGAAGGTACTGGCCCATCGGGTAGCCAGGGTGCCATCCAGGGTATTGCTTGCGGAATACGAGGCATTTTCAAGACTGGACGCAGTCGCGGCGATTGGGCTGCAGTAAAAAATTTGCCAGGTGGAAGCAAGATCAGCCATGTCTTCAAATCTGACACAGCCATCGCTCGTCGTATCCCCCGGACATGCGGGTGCGTTGCAGGCCAGCCAGCCTTCGGCCAGAATCAGCAGGTCGGAAATATCCACCCGTCCGTCCCGGTTGAAATCCTCTTTCAGGGCGGCATGCAGAGATTGGCAAAATGTGAAGAACAACACAACAGACAATACCCCTGCTATACGCACAAAAACCCCCTGGACTGTTTTACAGTTCATAAGCTGCCACTCACATTTTCAATCTTAACATCCAGGCAGGGACAGCCCGGGCAGCCCCTGCCTGTCGCCATACAGCTTGATACTTTTTATTTACGCCGTTTCAGCACCAGGGCGCCAAGACCCAGAAGAGCTATCGTGGTCGGTTCCGGAACAATGGTCACGCTGGTTGCGGCGGCCTCGCTGGCAGGATCGACCACTAAACCCCGGAGCATAAATCCAACCTGGGTTACTGGGTTAGCAATAGAATTGACTGCCAGGGACACGGTTCCGCTGCCGGGGGTGAGCTCTGCAACAGCGATATTGATTGTGGCCCAGCTATCATCCGGATTTAAGACCTTGATAAACGCCTGGGCGATATAACCTGCAGGCAGTGTATTGGTCCCAACGGTATAATTGAATGTGACCATTTGTCCGGCAAGACCGCTCCACTCCTGGTAGAAGTTGGCTTCCATGTCTTTGTTGCCCGAGCCATCCGGGTTGACCCAGTACGCATCGGCCGGATTGTAGCAGTTCGTATTCGGTGCAAGAGACAGCACTCCAGCACCATCAAAGCCGGCCCGCAAATCTGCTGCCCCCCATGAACTACCCCATAAGTAGCCGCCGCCATTGGCGGGTGTTTCGAAGACGTTCATCCATCCGTTCCACGCAGCTCCGGGGTCTGCTCCATTGATTACCATGTCTGCCTGGGCAACTCCCATGAGGCAAAGAACCGCAAACACTACCCATAATTTCTTCATCTTTTGTTCCTCCAGATAAATGATAAACAATATTGAGTATTTTACGGAAAACAAGAGCTTATTATCAGTGCATGATTTTGAAAAGGACTAAAAACAGATTGGACGCAAGAGGATGACTTCCCAGTTCTCCAGGAGCGGCAGCGTGCTGACATAAAGGATGTTCTATTCCTCATTTTTCCTCACTCTCCCTGGAAAGACAAGTTGCTGCTCCCAGTTTAGCAACTCGCTTCCATGAAACATGATAAAGATTTTGAAATCCTGAGTCAAGGAGATTTTTGGAATATCACCGCTGGAATAACTAAAGAGTCGCCATGTCCTGATTCGGAAATCGTGTGAATTATGCCGGGATGAAAAGACTGTAATCCCATGAAAAACAAGAAGCTATGAAATAAAAGGGGGGTGTTCTGGCCTATCCAAATGCCCCTGGCTGGAGAGCATTAATATACAGAGCTATACACTATCCTTTTGGAGTAATACAGGTCGTCCATACCGTCTCAGGTGGAATTTGTCTTGCCCTTGTCTGGTCGAATCGATATATTGGTAAATGGCTTGTTAGAGCTTTCAGTAATCCACACTTATATGGATTGCACATGGATGTATAGGATAAAAGACAGATACAGCCCATCAACCGGGGATCGCACTCAACATGAGGTTGCGGCTGAGTTAAAATCACAATACCATATTTACAGATTGAGGAGGTTGCGATGCGTATGAAAAAGGCGGCGATTCTTTTCATGTCAATGGTTTTGGCTGGCATGGCCAGTGCGGCAGTGGCTACGAACAACGGAGGTTTTGATATCAATGCAGCCGGTTGGAATGCGACCGGCGGTGGAGGGGCCTGGGCTCCCGCCCATGTCCCGACGGGCGGTAATACCGGTGGTTATTTGACCCTTCAATCGGCTGATAATACCTGGTCTGTCTGGTATCAAGTTGTCAACGAGAGTTTGGCGGTATGGGGTATATCCCCGGGCACGGAGATTGTCATCAGGGCCGATATGATTGACCTTGGCAGCCTCAATAACAATGCGGTGGGCGGCCTGAAGGTCGAATCGTGGAATGCCGCTCTTCTTGGCGAAGGTGCAAGTCAATTCACCGTGACCAACACCTGGACCCCCTATTCGTTTAACTACACGATTCATCCTGAAGCCCAAAGCATCAAGCTGGTGTTTACCAACGTCAATTATAACAATAAAGGACCGGCCATATTTGGTTTTGATAACGCCCAGATCTGTTTTCCGAATGATATTACTCCGGCTTTATTTCCCATCCCAACGGTTGGTAATACAGGTGTTGCGACGGCTTCAGATATACTGAGTTGGACGAATCCGGCGCCGTTAAAAAATCCGAATGATATCATTCGATGCGATGTGTGGTTCCGAGAAAGTGCGACATCGCTTGACGATCCGAACCTGGTTCCCGACCAGCCTGGCGCGACGAAAATTGTAATTAATGAACCCGTTAACTCCGTCGATTTATCTTCGAAAGGAATAACGCTTCTGCAGGACCACTATTATTACTGGAAGGTCGATGTGATTGATCCGAATGACGGCGGCGGCTCCATTGTCATCGATGGATTTACCTGGTCGTTCAAAACCGGGGACGCTCCTCCGGTGGCAGATGCCGGTCTTGATCAGTATGTCTGGCTGAACATGGATGATGGGACTCCGGCGGATGGAAAAGTGACATTTACTCTAACCGGCGATTACACGGATGACCAGAAAAGCCCTGTGAGGACCACCTGGGCACTGGATGAGCTTCTGACTCAGACCGATCCGGCAACGGAGGTAGTCATTGCAAATCCGGATCAAAAGGAAACCAAAGTTACAATCGATAATACCGGCTGGTTTTTCTTCAACTTTACAGCGACGGATACTGCCGGCTCCAGTGTTGATACCGTTAACGTGGGGGTTTATGTGGATGCCTGTGCGGCGGCTGTTGCCGACCCTGCAGATATTCCGGCGGCATATCCGAACGGATACGGTGACCTCAATGGCGATTGTAAGATTGATATGAATGATTTCGTAATCATGGCGGCAACCTGGCTGGACTGTTTAAGCGCCAAGCTTGGCTGTACCCCATAATGAGTTGTTGATCATTTCCTCAGATAAAAAAAGAAAGGCCGGAGTGTGCATTCCGGCCTTTTCTGTTTCATGATGATGTAATGTCATGCCAGACCGCGTCAATGGCTTGATTGCCAGAGCCAGTTTTCAAGCAGAATCCAGGCGTCGGCGATATCGATTGTGGTTTCGTCTGTTTTCTGAATATCGGCGATATGGGATTCGGGCGACATGAGCCATGCCCCCGCGATGACAGCCCAGTCAGACAAATCCACCATTCCATCCCGGGTAAAATCACAGGCCAGGGTGCCGGGGGAGGGCAGGGCTGAGGACCAGCCAGCCGGATCGCTGCCGGAGAGGCTTGTATTTACGCGCCACAGGCTAGCCCCGCTGCCATCGGCTTCCATCGGCCAGGGCAGGCTGTCAAAGTAAATGATTTCATCGATGGTGACCCACGGATTGGGTAAACCAACGGCATCTGCCTGTTCCGGTTTCTGCAGAGTGACACGTTCTCCGCCGTTGGCAAGGTCGCCGGAATAAGGTCCAGCGATGGCTGCGGGGATATTCCCATAGCTGTTGGTTAGCTCATTAATGGAAGCTTGCTCCGGGGCAAAAGCTACGACCAGCAAATGCCCTCGCGGCGGAATGGATGCGGTTTGCGGGAAAATATAATCAATTCCGCCTTCCAGCCGCCAGCCGGTGTTGGTTGCAGCATCCCACAACGAGACGGGTTGTTCGGTGGGATTATACAGTTCGATAAACTCCGACTGCCCCTCCAGCGGATGATACATGATTTCACTAATGACCACATGGGACGCGGGCGGATGGTTGGCGCTGTCGCGTGAAGGCGGCATCTGCTGCCAGTAGGTTCCGCCATCCGGAAATCGTCCAAAGGAGATATCATTTTCCTGACCTTCAAAACGGACACAATCGACGACTCGGTCCTGGGAAGTGCCGGGCAGATGAGACAGATAGACCTGTTCACCCGCCTTATCCAGTCCAAAGCCGGCGGTAATCGGATAATGGAAGCCGGTCACTTCATCAAAAGTTACCCAGCCTTTGGCGGCGATGACGGTCTGTGGTATGAGCCATTTCTTCAAGTTATCCGCGTTATCGCTGAGATACCACTGTCCTGCGGTCAGGGTCGAGGACAACGCCGCTGGATTGTAAAGTTCTATCCAGTCGTTGGAGTCGTACTCGGGCAGGGATGGATTGAAATAATCCGTATGGGCCATGATTTCATTGAGCAGGACCGATTCCGTGCATTGCGGATCAGCCTGGCCGGGTGAGCCGCTGCGATAGGTGCTGGCTCGCCAGTTGGCTCCGTAGTCCGGTGAATCGGTCATATCGGCCTGGCGGGAAACCAGAGAATGTCCGGCGCCGGCAGCAGCAAGAGGCCAGCCGCGTCCATTGTTGTAGGTCAATGACAGGATGGGGGTATCCCATTGCCCTGTCAGGGCTACTTTCTCGCCCTCATTGCTCAATTTGCCGCTAAACTGACCGGCCACGGTAACGGCTGTCCCATACCGTGAGGCAAAGGCCGCGGGATTGGCCGCAACCACGACATACTGGCCGGGAGCCAGACTTTGGACGGTGCTTCCTGCAAAAGCAAAGCTGATGCCCTCGCTGAACATGACGTGCGTCAAATCCAGAGTCGTCGGGCCGGTATTGCATAATTCGATGAATTCATAATCACTGCCGCCGGCCGGAGCATACATCATTTCCGTAATCCGCAGGAAATCCCGCAGCGGCCGGTCCTGCAGCGTGGAAGTAATGGTAATCGTGTCAGAACCCACAAGTTCGCCTTTGAATCCATACGCGTGGAAAATCAGATTATTGACGCCCGGTTCCACGGGAACCGTTGCCGTCCAGATAAAGACTTTGCTGGTGCCGGTTCCCTGGCTGGTCCACTGCAATTGGAGCGGTGAATCCATCCCCTCCAGATAAATGTTTTGGACATCCATCCAAGCATTTCCGGATACCTGGGCATAATCGCTGTCCACCGCTGCATCGGCAGAGGTGATTTCAAAGGCATATTGAGGGGCGATTCGGCCGGCAAGCTGGCTCAACAGATATTGGCTTCGCTGATGGATGAAGGACAGGTATGAAGCAAAGTCCTGTCCGGCCAGAAGCTGTCCGAAGTGATTTGTCCAGTAGGACATATACGTCTGATTATAAGAGCTATTCAGCAGATGGTACATGTGGCCGTAGTACAGTCTTTCATACCCGGGGCAGGCAATCATTTTATTCAGGTCGCTGTTGGGGACCAGCGGGCGATATGCATCATACGCATAATCCAGATCGTGCGGGAAATACAGCACGCGGTTATCCGACGGCCTTACATAAAACATGGCATTGTGACTGGCATTGTCGCCGGCATAATTATCGCCGGATCCGCTGGCCACGGCAATCGCAAAGGAATTGAGCCACTGGTCCGCATCGATCCAGTTGGGCAGATTGGTGTAATAAGCGGAAGACGTATCTCCGAATACCCCGGCAAACTGCATCAGCCGGTCATAAGAATCCTGTGCCCGGTTGTTCTTGCCCAGATACAGCCAGCGATAGCTTTCCTTGTCCTGCCCGAGGCTGACAATCGGAACGCCCACCGGAATATCCGGCAGGGGGCGTTTGAAATCTTCCTCGCCGCCGATAGTTGTCGTTGGGAAATAGACCAGTTCATATTCGTACAGAAAACCGCTGCTGCCGTCTTCGAACTGCGAGTCGAGGTATTCGTCATTGTAGCGGGCAAGCTGCAGCTCGGCGGCGCTGGTGTGTTCGGCCCGAAGCGGCATCACTTTAATCAGGTCGCTGTATTTGCTGACGACCGCGCCGGAATGATTCATTGCCTGATTGATCAGGATTTCCCGCTGTCCAAAGCCGACGCCCTGCGAGCGGTCGATGGCCACGGTTTTATGCACGCCCCGGAACAACTGGTCGGCATGGAACGATACATTGAAGCCGACTTCATTGGCCGGGGTGCGATGATGCTGACTTCCCTTGAGGCGAACACCGACCTCATAAAAGATTTCATCTTCATCATAAATGACTGTGGCGCCAATCCGATCGTTGCTCATAACATTAATTTCACTGTGCAGCCACGCGTCGTCTTCTGCGGTCGTGATGATTCTGAAATTATGCAGACCGTTGGTTGCGGCCAGACCGTCATCCACTCGGTAAAATGCCCGGGAATCAGGACCTGCGGCGGGGGCTGTTGAAGCAGCTCCGGTTTGATCGGCGGCCTGGACATAAAACTGAACCACCGATGCAGCGGTCTGGGCCGGAATAATACCGGCATACGTTCCATCCGATTGTACGGTCATGGCTGATGTGTTCCAGGTCTGCCCATCCAGCCGCCAATATAATGTAACCGTGGCTATTGACTGCGGGTCATTGGCCGCAACGGAAACACTAACCGGTTCGAAATCCTTTGGGACGGCCGGTTTGTGGGTCAGATTCGAAAAAACCGGCCCGGGATTGCTCTGGAAGCAGGAGTTCTGTATGCCGGGCGTTCCATTCAGACGAGGTTGTTCGATGAGAGTTGTTTTGGCCAGCCGGTTGAAGTACAGCCGCGTATTAAGCTGATTGGAGCCGGAAATCCATTTGGCTCGAAATGAAATTTCATACGTCCTGCCGTTGACGATACTGCGGCCTGAGGCCAGTGTTGTTTCGAGATGATTATGCATGTGGTCGGTCGGACCGGTGGAGACCAGGTTCAGTACGTGATTTTGCGGATTATCCGGGTCTGGCATGACCATGCTGTGTCGATGAGAGCCCAGAAGCCGCCACTTGCTCTCGTCGGGGTTTGTCTCAAATGTCCCGTTTTGGATCAACTGGATTTTTGTGCCGTCAGGGTCCTCGATGACGCTGATATTATCCATCAGGATTTGTCCGGCATCAAGCATGCCTATCACAAACTCACGCCATTGCGAATCCGGCCAGGATACTGAACTGGGCTGGGCAACACCGCGATAGGTATAGGTTTTCCATGGGCTTTTGGTACTTTCATCACTGGCAGACCAGGATTGAGCATTGTTGTTGTCGGCATCAGGATTTCGCAGTTCCAGGCTGGCATTGTAGCCATCGGCCATGTCCGGCCAGGGGAGACTGTCATAATAGACGACCTCATCAGCGATGTTGCCGTTGGCATCCAGCAGTTTGATTTTGCCGCCGCTATTGGCAAGCCGGCCCTCAAAATTGCCGACCACCGCAATTGAAGGATATTGCGACAACAACGCTGCATGATCCCGGGCCACAATCAGGTAGTCTCCTGCGGCAAGGAGGGTATTCTCGGCAAAGCTGAAATCAATATCGCCTTTCATCTGCCAGCCTGACAAATCGACAGGCTGTGAGCCTTTGTTGAACAGTTCGATCCATTCTTCAGTGGTTTCGTCCGCTTCAATCGGGGCGACTATCTCTTCGCTGATAATCAGTTCCGGCAGAATCAGCAGGTCGGTGCTCCGGACGCCGTAATTTAATCCATGAATGGCCAGCATGTTTTGGCCTTGTTTGAGGCTGCCGATATAGGCCGACACATCGATGGTTTCATATTCGTAGGATTCATGGGATGTGGTCGCACCGCTGGTATAGGTCGGGGAAGCAGGTGCATTGCGTTCGGCAATCTTCTGGCCGTTGAGGTAAGCAATGAATCCATCATCATATTTGATATTCAGCGTCATCGATACGACGGTAGTCTGACTTGTCCAGTCGAACGGCAGGCGTGCATAGAACGACTGACGCACACCGTAGATTTCATCATAAATATCGGTTCCGATATCGGTCAGATAGTCCGGGTCCCGATCATAGCCAATGCCGGTGATATGTCCTGTTCCGGCGGTCCATGTGGAATCGTTAAAAGGCTCATTTCCGCCGGTCCAGCTTGATCCCAGAGTGTTATCCGGAGGGATGATGACAAAGGCCTCGGCCCCCGCAGGCACCAGAACCGTGGTTCTGTACTCACCCGGCCGGGCAAGAGTGTCCCCCTTGTGATACATGATTTCGTTGATGACAATATCGGTATGAAGCTGAATGTCGTTGGCCTGTCCCGGCGTTGCCGTCTGGGGGACATACCAGGGACCGGAAGCGGCTGTCAAACGGGCCTGAGCCGTGTCCTTCACGACCGCTGCATCCATAACGCCCGCCTGCTGGGGCGTATAGAGAAACAGCCTATCATCCTCTGCCGGACGAAATCCAAGGATGCTTTCATCCAGGGACAGAAACTCTTTGGTTGCGAGTGTCTGTGCAGGAAAGATATACTGGGTGGAACTGCTGCCGTTGAGCGACAGAACTGCGCCAGCCAAATTGACCTGCTGGGAGCCGGTGTTGACGATCTCAATCCAGAAGGGTTGGCTGATGAATGCTGGGATTTCAGTGAATACCAGCGACAGGCCTTCTCCCGGCGGGACAGGGGTTTCGGTGACATTCAAATCCGCCAGGAAAAATAAATCATTCTGTCCGCCGACAGCCTGATGAACTTCGACTGCCAGGGTATTCAATCCATCCTCAAGCGCATCCGCCGGCAGGGAAAGAGGCCCGATCCATGCAGGCGATGCCAGATTGTCGATGGCGGCATCCGTATAAGCGATTGAACCGGACGGCATATTGGTTCGGTAAATTTCCACATTGTTCAGATAAAATACAGTGCCGTCATCGACCAGTCCTTCCAGCTGCAGACTGAGCGTTGCAGAGTCGGGCTTATCATACGAAAATGTCTTGCGGAAATAGGTTGTCGTCGGACAGGCCGGCAGCTGGGTCCTGCCGTAATCAGCCGCGGCAGTGCCTTCCAGCCTGACTCGCAGCCCGGCCGGGTTGACATCAGTGCCTTCATTGGTGAATGCAAATTGAAGCGTGTTGAGTCCTTCGACAAATCCGGCATTCATGACAAAAGGACCATACCACTGGTTGTAGCTGGGGCAGGTGATTGCCGTGCTGACCCCGTT
>JAFGQP010000280.1 GCA_016935635.1 Sedimentisphaerales bacterium | reverse complement strand
GCAATCCCCCGGGAAATCACTTTCACTCGGTAGTTTTCCGTCAACGGCAATGTCATACGGTTCTCCTTCCCAAAATGTCTATGCCATATCAATCACTGAGTCTTCGCTCAGTTGGTCAATCCTGCGATAGCCGCACCAACCAGGGTGGCATTATCGACACAGATAATGTCGGTAAAAATGCCCTTTTTATTTTCCAGATATTGTTTCAGGTAGAACTCCACGCGGGACTTGAGGGTCTTCATGTGGTAGAAAGTCGTCCCCTCGGCAACGATGCAGATGGGTTTGGACGAATCCGTCCCCTGGCCGCTCTTGATGGCCATGGACGAAAGATTGATTGCTGTGAATTTCGCCGCACGCTCGGTGGTGCGATCGGCCAGCAGATACATCGTCAGCGTGTCCGTCTCGCTGCCCTGCCGGCAGATTTCGGCCAGCGTACTGCCGCCATAGGGATACAACATGAACTCATTCATATCTTTGGTCGAAAGGTCGTTGATGGCGGTCAACTGGGCGGCGGCTGGTCTGCTGAACAGGCCGTCCTTGCAGGCCTTCCGGATAATATCCCGAAACAGCGGGCCAAGATAGGCGCCGGAGATCATCTTTTCGAACGGGTTGACGCCGGGATTGGCGGTGGATTTGTCAAATGCGACATCGAGCTTGCCGCGATGACCGCGGGCAAAGCCGCCGGATTCGGTATTGATAATCTGAGTCTTGGCCGGGTCCAGGTCTTTATTTTTGGTGACATTGCTGTTTTTCTCGATATAGCAGGTGTTGGTGCCGGTACCGAGGATAAAGCCGATATAGCCGCTGTACACCTTATTTTTATAGCCCATTCCCGCCAGCAGTGTGACGACGGTGTCATTGAGCAGAACGATGTGCTTGTTGCCCCCCATGCCCAGAGAATCCAGTGCCAGATTGAGATTTTCGCCGACGAGCTGGCCTTTGACTTCTTCAGCTCGAACTTCCTTGGAAAAGCGAATCAGCCGGCCATCCTTGTTGGGATACATCTGGACTGCGTAGGAAAAGCAGAAACCGATATTGCTGGAAACCTGAATGACATCACGGAAATACCCGGCCATAGTCTTAAAAAATTCGGTTTTACCCATCTCACGATCCACCGCGGGCATTTTAAACAGTTTGAGGTTTTCAATCACGGGCATTTTCTGGTGGTCGAAATAAACAGTCGCAACGCGGAAATTGGTCCCACCGGCGTCGGCAACGATAACCTTCTTATTGGTGGGGACATCGCCTTCGGCACTGATGTAGGTGGGGATCATTTCAAGACTGCTTTTTTTACCGGCCAGACCCCGCTGCATCTCCTCCAGAAACAGCTTCACATTGGCATCCATATCCACATCCCGATAGTCCATTCCGTAATTGCTCAGAAAACGGACAACGTTTTGTTTGATTTTCTTCATGGCAATTTCTCCTTATGTGGATGATGAATACTGCTATTCAGTTTAATCGTTATATCCGTTGGGATTTGCCGTATGGAACGTCCATGCCGACTCAACAATCTTCTCCAGTTCCGGGTAATCGGTCTTCCACCCCAGGATGTTCCGTGCCTTACTCGCATCGGCAGTCAGCACCGGGGGGTCACCGGGACGGCGTCCGACCTCGACCACCTTAAACTCTTTGCCGGAGACCTTGCGGACACAGTCAATCACCTGACGGACAGTATAGCCTTTGCCGTTACCGAGATTATAAACCTGCTGGGCTTCTGAATCAAGCCGGGCCAATGCCAGCAAATGAGCCTTGGCGAGGTCTTCAACGTGAATATAATCGCGGACACAGGTGCCGTCCGGGGTCGGGTAATCGCTGCCGAAGATTTTAATATTGTCGCGTTTGCCCATGGCGGCCTGAATAATCAGCGGAATCAGGTGCGATTCAGGTTTGTGATCTTCGCCGCGGGTAGCATTAAAGCCGGCACCGCAGGCGTTGAAATACCGCAACACAGCGTAACGCAGCCGACCGGTCTGACTCTGGAAATGGCACATCCGCTCCACCGCCCACTTGGTTTCACCATACGGGTTGATGGGGCATTTGGTGGTGTCCTCCGTAATCGGAATCTGGTCGGGCATGCCATACACGGCAGCGGTGCTGCTGAACACAAACTTCTGCACCCCTGCCGCTTCCATCGCGGCCAGAAGCGTGCGGGTTTTGCTGACGTTGTTATCATAATACCGCAGAGGCTGGTCAACCGATTCACCGACTTCGATGAACGCGGCAAAGTGCATGACCGCTTCGATTTTGTGTTTCTTGAGGACTTCGATAGTGAAATCAAAATCACCGAAATCGCCCTGGACGAATTCCGCTTTCTGCACCGCGGCTCTGTGGCCTTTGCTGAGATTATCAAAAACGACCGGGCTGTGCCCATGACGGCTCAGCAGTTCGGTCATGTTGCTGCCAATATATCCGGCGCCGCCGCAAACAAGGACTTTCATGAATGGAGTTCCTTTTCGAGAAATTTCTGTATTTGGGTTATAACTTTATACTCAAGAGCTTCATCCCGCCCGAGGTCTATCCATTGCATTTGCTCAAGCCGCTCCGGCTCCACTTCCAGCCGCTGCTTACTGCGGTCACTGGCGGTATAAAGGGCCGGGGCGGTATTATACCCCCGGATGGTTTCTTCGGGCAGCGACAAACGCTGCACGAGAGTAATGCATTCAATGCAGACGCGATTTTGTTCCGTGCGAAAGACCAGTTCCACAGAGCGCTGAAGGCTTTGCAGGTTGGCCTCGGCCGAATTGTAAGCGCCTGCATTATCCTTGCGCCAGAACTCAAAAAACTGCTTGGCCCGAAGCGGATGGGTACGAATGATGCCATTGTCGACGTCAAATTTCTGGATTCGAAACTGCATATCCAGCAGGGCCTTTTCGGAAACCTGCATCAGTTTTTCCGTACTGACGGCATCAAAACACGTTGGCTGGGCAAGCTGTTTTCTCTCACCAGCACAACCGACTGTCAAAACCAGTAAACCGACTAAAGTCGCCTGATAAAATCCATTTTTCATAGTTTTGTCCTATTCATCAAATTCAGGGTTATTCTATCGGCTTTTGTTGCAACTCTCAAGTGTCAAAACCCCCTTTTTTACACAGTCTGAATAACAATTTACATTTCTTCGGTTCTGAATTAGAATCCTCGGATATGCTGAACAACCAGATAATCACGCTGAAAAAGAAGCTTGGAGCCTATGCGATTGGGTCCGAGGTGTCTCAATTTCTGGACTATTTAGCCCTGGAAGCAGGATTATCGCCCAATACGGTGCTGGCTTACGGACGAGACCTGCTGGAATTTTGCCAGTATTGCCAGGGAGCGGGTTTGAAAGAAATACCGGCCCTGGAAGCAGTCCATATTTATGGACACCTGCAGACTATTAGCCGAAAAGGCAAGGTCGAAGCCTCGGTCAGCCGGGCACTGGTGGCAATTAAGATGCTGCTGCGGTTTTGCCTTTCAACGGGCAAACTGAAGGAAGATTTTGTCAGCAGTCTTGAAGGCCCCAAGCTGTGGAAGCGGTTGCCGAGTGTGGCCGGATACGAGCAGATATTCAAGCTGCTGGATACGCCGGATCCACAGGAGCCTTACTATCTGCGGGATAAAGCCCTTCTGGAGGTGTTATATGCAACGGGGGCGCGAGCTTCGGAGGTGGTAAATCTGAAGATTCGTGACGTGAATATCAAGGTCGGATATGTCCGATGCTTCGGCAAAGGAAGCAAAGAACGAATTGTACCGCTGGGAACAGTAGCCGGACAGGTCATCCAGCGATATCTGGATAATCTTCGCCCGGCTTTAGCAAAACCAAAAAGTCCCGAGAACCTGTTTTTGACCCGCACAGGCCGAGCGATGGATCGAATTGACTTGTGGCGGATCGTCAAACGACACGCCCTGCGGGCAGGAATGCCCAAGACAATGACAGTGCACACCCTGCGGCATTGCTTTGCCACACATCTGCTGTCGGGTGGAGTCGATTTGCGTTCTCTTCAGGAAATGCTGGGCCATGCCGATATCCGCACGACCCAGATTTATACCCATGTGGACAACGACCGGCTTCGCAAAATACACAAAAAATTTCACCCCAGACCGTAGCCTTATCGCGATTCGGCGATTTGTCCCACATGGTCCAGCACTAGGCTGGGGCGATAAGCATAGCGTTCTATATCCTCTTTGCGGGTAATACCGCTAAGCACCAGTACGGTTTCGATTTCCGATTCAATGCCCGCAATAATATCGGTGTCCATGCGGTCGCCCACAATAACAGTTTCTTCACGACGGACATTGAGCTTCTTGAGTGAATGGCGCATAATCAGCGGATTGGGCTTGCCAATGAAATAGGCCTGTCGCCCTGTGGAAAGCTCAATGGGGGCAATCAAGGCCCTGCAGGCGGGAACGATCCCCTTTTCGCCTGGGCCGGTAATATCGGGATTGGTACCGATGAGTCGTGCTCCGCGGAGAACACAGCGTATGGCGGTTTCGATTTTATCATAGGTATAATCGGTTGTTTCGCCGAACACAACATAATCGGGATCTTCGCTGTCAAATTGCATACCCCCCTCCTCCAAGGCTTCCAACAGGCCATTTTCTCCAATCGCAAAGACTTTGGCACCGGGGGACTGATTTTGCAGAAAACTGGCGGTGGCAATCGCGCTGGTCATGAAGTGGTCCGGCCCGACTGCGATACCCATAGCGGCCAGCCGGTCAGAAAGCTGCTGAGGTGTCCGCTCGGCACTGTTGGTCAGAAATAAAAAAGGCTTCTCGTTCTTCCTGAGCCAATTGACAAAAGGCTTGGCCCCGGGCAAGACTTTTCTGCCATGATAAATCACGCCATCCATATCGCAGATAAAGGCACGTTTATTTCTAATTTCCTGAAGCATGGTCATCGTATCAGATTCCTTTCTTTTTGTGCCTGGGAATTATACCCAAACAGGTGCCTTTTTCATATCCTCAGAATGGAAATTTTATAATACTTATACCATATAGACTATATCATTATAATTGCCCTTCTATTTATGTTCTATTTTTCACAATATAAAGTCATATATCTATCTGTTGTTCTCTTACTGATTATTATGTGTGATATTTATTGCATTTATTAGAACTTCCTTTTATAATATGGCGTAAAATACGAAAAAGATGGTTGGATTTTCATCTCTTTTCGATGGATAATGAAAGAGCAGGCACGCAAATAACTCATTTTTGAATTTGCGACCTGCTCGCTATGTATTTTTGATGGAGTGTTATTTGGAGACTATAGTCATGAATGGACAGTCGGATTTTATCCAGGATTCAGTAATTGAACAGACGCTAAGCCATGCGGTTCGCAAAGACCGGGCGGCAGTCGAGGATATTATATCTAAAGCATTGGAAATGAAAGGGTTGGACTTGCCGGATATTGCGGTGCTTTCAACCATCAGCGACCCGGAATTGCTGGCCAAACTGTTTGATGCGGCCAAAAAGGTCAAAGAAACTATTTACGGACGGCGGCTGGTGTTATTCGCACCTTTATATATTTCCAACCTGTGCAGCAACGAGTGTTTATATTGTGCGTTCAGGGCTAGAAATAAAGAGGTCAAGCGGAGAGTGTTGACACAACCGGAAATTTACCAGGAAGTCGAAGAACTGGTTAAACAAGGTCATAAACGTGTCCTCCTGGTGGCTGGGGAAAGTTATCCAAAAGAAGGTTTTTCGTACGTTTTAAAGTCGATTGAGACGATTTATACGGTCAAAGTCGGCCCGGGCGAAATCCGACGCGTTAATGTGAATGTGGCGCCGCTGACACTGGAAGAATTCAAAGAGCTCAAAGCCGCAAAGATTGGTACATATCAGTTGTTTCAGGAGACCTATCATCGACAGACTTATAAAGGTGTTCATGTTAGCGGGAAAAAAGCCGATTACGATTGGCGGGTGTCTGCAATGGACCGGGCAATGGAGGCCGGCATCGATGATGTGGGGATTGGTGTGTTGTTCGGCCTGTGTGACTGGCGTTATGAACTGCTGGCCCTGATGCAGCATATTCATCATCTGGAAGCCAAGTTTGGAGTCGGGCCGCATACAATCAGCGTGCCGCGGCTTGAGCCGGCAACGGGGTCGGATATGGCCAGTCATCCGCCTAAACCGGTCGAAGATATCGAGTTTCGCAAGATTGTCGCCATTTTGCGGCTGGCAGTACCTTATACCGGTATCATTATGTCCACCCGCGAAAATCCGAATATGCGGCGCGAAACGTTTGCACTGGGTGTGTCCCAGATATCGGCGGGTTCCCGCACCAATCCAGGCGGTTATGCTGAAGGCAAAGATGTACTGGATGAGGCCCAGTTTTCACTGGGCGACCATCGGGGACTGGATGAGGTCATTCAGGATATTACGGAATTAGGATATGTTCCCTCCTTCTGTACGGGATGTTATCGTCTGGGCCGGACAGGACAGGATTTCATGGATATGGCCAAGCCGGGACTGATTAAAGAGCATTGCGATCCGAACGCCCTTTCGACATTCCTGGAGTATTTGCAGGATTACGCTTCGGAAGCAACTAAGCAGGCCGGGTTTAAATTGATTGAAAAAACCTTAAACAGCATGGATGAAAAACCAAAATCACTCAGCACGAAAATGCTTGAAGCGGTCCGGTCCGGCAAACGGGATGTCTATTGCTGATATGGCCGAACTGTATCGAACAGAACAGGACTCGCTGGGATACATGGATATTCCGACAGAGGCGCTTTACGGGATTCATACGGCACGTGCGTTAAGCAATTTTCCCTATGCGTCCCGGCCGGTACCCGCAGGATTCATACGGGCTTTCGGTCTGGTCAAGCAGGCCTGCATTCAGACCTGTGTTGATCTTGGTGAATGGGCCAGCGAATCTGCCAAAAGTGATGCGATGGTGCGAGCCTGTGCCGAGATGGCTGCGGGCTTGCTCGACGAACATATCCGGGTGGATTTGTTTCAGGGCGGAGCAGGGACCAGTCTGAATATGAATGTCAACGAAGTCCTTGCCAACCGGGCGCTGCAAATCCTGAGTCTGCCGCTGGGCAGCTATGACCGCGTTCATCCGCTGGAAGATATCAATCGCTATCAATCGACCAATGATACATTCCCGACAGCGCTGAGGACAGCCGCAATTAAATCGATTCAGCAGCTGGAAAAGGCCCTGGTCGCACTGCAGGAGGCGTTTCAAGTCAAGGAAAAAGAATTCGCTGACATCGTAAAAATCGGACGGACGGAATATCAGGATGCCGTACTGACCACCCTTGGTCGGGAGATGTCGGCGTATGCAGAAGCCATTAACCGTGACCGCTGGCGTGTGTATAAATGTGTCGAACGGCTGCGGGTTGTGAATCTGGGCGGAACGGCAATTGGTTCGGGATTGTCAGCACCCCGCGACTATATTTTTCGAGTGACCGAGACCTTGCGAGATTTGACCGGACTGGGGCTGGCCAGGGCGGAAAACCTGATCGAGGCCACGCAGAACTCAGATGTGTTTGTGGAGGTTTCGGGTATCCTGAAGGCTTGTGCCAGTTCACTGTTGAAAATCAGCGGCGACTTGCGGCTTTTGTCCAGCGGTCCCGCTGGTGGATTACATGAAATCATATTGCCGCCGCGACAGGCGGGCTCCTCAATTATGCCCGGCAAGGTCAATCCGGTGATTCCCGAATCAGTCAGCCAGGCGGCGATGCAGGTCATGGGCAACGATGTGGTGATTGCCCAGGCATGTTCGGCGGGCAGTTTGGAATTGAATGCCTTCTTGCCGGTCATCGCAGCTAATTTGCTGGAAAGCATTGAACTGCTGACGGTAGCAAGTGACATATTACGGAAATATTGCGTAGAGGGCATCGAGGCCAATCGGGAGTCGTGCAGACGATATGTGGAAAATGCCACAGCAGTTGTTACCGCTCTGCTGCCGAAACTCGGGTATGACGTCTGTGCCCGGATTGCCAAAGAATCAGAGGCAGCCGGCACGTCGATTCGTCAGCTCGTTACAGAACAGCATCTGCTGACAGAACAGGAATTTGAGACCCTGATCAGCCCGGAGGCCGTCTGTCAGTTGGGCCACCCAAAAAAGAAACCAAAATCCTAAACCAGAGAGTATCCCGCGAGCAAAAAAAACAAGTAGTGAAAGCTGTTATACTCAGCATCGCGGAAACATAAATTTTCAAGCAGGATCAGTATACTATGGATCAGGCAACACCCAAAAGTTTACGTCTTCATATCGGGATATTCGGCAGACGCAATGTTGGCAAATCCAGCTTGCTGAATTCGATAGTCGGGCAGGATGTGTCGATTGTATCCGAGCACGCGGGAACCACGACCGACCCGGTGGAAAAACCGATGGAACTGCTGCCGCTGGGACCGGTAGTATTTATTGATACGGCCGGAGTCGATGATGAGGGGGCTCTGGGGCAGTTGCGTATCGCCCGAACGCGCAAGGTTTTTGAGCGGACAGACCTTGCGGTTATTGTCAGTGACAGTTTATGGGGTGGTTTTGAAGAAGCCATTGCCTGCCAGCTCGCCGAGCTGAAAATACCCTATATCGCCCTTTTTAACAAGATTGATCAGATTCGACCGGAACAGCATATTGTCGATTGTTTACAGAATAAACAGGTGCCAACCCTTTTGGTCAGCGCCAAAGAAAAACGGGGCCTGTCTGAATTCCGCCAGGCGCTGCTGGATAACGCCCCTGCCGAGTTTGTTGAAAATCCGGCCATTGCTGCCGATCTGGTCGGGCCGGGACAGACCGCGATCCTGGTGGTTCCGATTGATAAAGAGGCCCCCAAGGGCCGTCTGATTGTGCCGCAGGTACAGACTATCCGGGATCTGCTGGATGGGGACGCATGCTGTATAGTAGTCAAAGAGAGGGAACTGCGAGCAGCGATAGACAATCTGAAAGAACCGCCCAGGCTGGTAGTAACGGATTCACAGGTCTTCTTGAAAGTGGCTGCGGATACACCCAAACATGTGCCAATGACCAGCTTTTCCATTCTGTTTTCACGATTCAAAGGCGATCTTGTGACGCAGACACTCGGGGCAATGGCTGTGGACAACCTGAAAGCAGGTGATCCGGTTCTGATTGCCGAGGCGTGCAGTCATCATCCGATTGGTGAAGATATCGGTCGCGTGAAAATTCCGCGCTGGCTGACGCATTATGTTGGCGGCAAACTTGATTTCTCGATTTTAGCCGGACGGGACTGGCCGGAGGATATCAGCAAGTATAAGCTGATTATTCATTGCGGTGCGTGCATGTGGAATCGCCGTCAGATGCTCTCACGTCTGCTGGAATGCCGCAAAGCGGGTGTACCGATCACCAATTATGGTCTGGTGATTGCCTACAGCCTTGGTATTTTTGAGCGCGCATTGGAGCCATTTCCGGCGGCACAAGAAGTGTATCGTCAATTCAAACAGGAAGAACAGGCATGGTGATGGAACCGATAACCCTGCAGGACATAGAGCACTGGCTGAGAGAAACCGATGAAAAGGCCCTGGAGATGCTCTGGGCGCGTGCGGATGAAGTACGCCAAGCCGCGGTCGGACATGAGGTTCATCTGCGAGGACTGATTGAAATCTCCAATTACTGCGTGCGTCGTTGTGCGTATTGCGGTTTGGCCGCAGGAAATCGAACCATTGAACGCTATCGGATGACGCGGGAGGAGATACTCGAATGTGCGCTGAAGGCAGTACGGCTGGGCTATGGCACCGTGGTCATGCAGGGGGGCGAAGATTATGGTATTGAAGCGGACTGGCTGGCTGATATCATTGTAGAAATCAAAAAACAAACGCCGCTGGCTGTGACACTCAGTCTGGGGGAAAGGCCTGACGAAGAATTGAAACTCTGGAAACGGGCCGGAGCAGACCGCTACCTGCTGCGTTTTGAGACTTCCGATCCTCATTTATACGAACTGATTCATCCCTCGCTTCCAGGAAAAAAGTCGGATCGATTCGAAATCCTGCGGCGATTGCAGCAACTGGGTTATGAAGCAGGCAGCGGGGTTATGATCGGCATTCCCGGCCAGACCTACGCCACACTGGCACGTGATATCCATATTTTCAGCAGTATGGATTTGGATATGATTGGGGTTGGCCCCTTTATTCCCAGTCCGAATACACCGTTGGGACGCGGGGAGATTCAGTTTGATATTGATCCTTCAGAACAGGTCCCAAACACGGAAATGATGACCTATAAAACGGTCGCCCTGACACGGCTTGTCCGACCGGATGCAAATATCCCCAGTACCACCGCCCTTGCTACCATCAACAAGGAAAGCGGACGAGAATTCGGACTCATGCGGGGAGCTAATGTTGTGATGCCGAATCTGACGCCGGTGCAATACCGCGAAAAATATGAAATTTATCCGGGGAAAGCCTGCATCAATGAGACAGCCGAACAATGCAGCGGCTGTTTACGGGGACGGATTGCTTCGATTGGCAGGACAGTTGGAACAGGTCAGGGTGGAAGAGTTAAAAGACCCACATAGTCTTTATATTTTGTAATAAAAACCATATTTTTACCATACCATCCACTTATTGTGAATCAAATCACATTATTTATTGTTTATTATATTTAATTTAAGTATATATATT
>JAFGQP010000279.1 GCA_016935635.1 Sedimentisphaerales bacterium | reverse complement strand
CCGAGGGCTTTCTGGAATTTCATCTGGAGTGACCGTTTGCTGACGCAGACATGACGGGCAACGTCATCGACCTGCAGGGCTTTCTGGCTGTTGTTGCGGATATAGGTCAGGGCCGTGATCACGTCGGGATCATCAATGGCAAAGATGTCGGTTGACCCGCGGCTTTTGACATAGGCCGGGAGGATGTGGATCCATTGGCCCTGAAGGGTTTGTCGGCCGGAAACGAGATCATCCATGAGCTGAGCGGCGTCGAAGCCTGCTTTTTTGAAGTTGAACGCGATGCTGGACAGCGGGGGGTCACATAGATTGCAGATGGCCTGGTCGTCGTTGACGCCGAGGATGGCCACATCGTCGGGAATTCTCAGTTCAGCTTCGCGGACGACATTGCTCAGATGACAGGCAAGGATGTCGCAGCTTGCCAGTATGGCGACGGGTTTCGGTAATTCTTTGAGCCAGTGTATCAGTTCCTGCTGTCCTGTGCTCAGGGTTGCATCGATCCAGAGTTTGGTGAAGGGAACCAATTCGCTGGTGATTGAAATATGTTCGCCTTCATAGACAGAGATGTCTTTTCCGCTTTGTCGGATATAGCGTGAAAAATGTTCCATGCGTTCCTGAGACCAGCGAGCTTCGGTCAGGCCGAAAAAGCCGAAGTGAGAAAAATTCTTTTTCGTCAGATAGTCGAAGGCCATTTGGGCGACGTGGTCTGAATCGGCGCTGACAAAGGGCAGCGACAGCATATTCTGCAGCGTTGAGACCGCAATGACCGGGATTCCGATTTCCAGAAGCTGCTGGGCTTTGGTGGAGGTCTGGACGCTGACGAAGGCGCCCCGGCATCCGCGGTGTTTGAGGAAGTTGAGAGATTCCAGTGAGCTGTCGGGCCAGACGATGAGCTGCCAGTCGCCTTTATTTCGCATGTACTCAGTAATGCCGGCCATAATCCCCTGTGTGTTCGGGGTGATGTTGTTGTGCGCAAAGGCGATTTTTGTCTTTTCCTTCATCGCGGCCGGCCTTCTGAAAGTTTAATGCTTGTGTGGATCTATTCACAATTCTATTTCGGGTAAAATTTTATCACTTTTTGATGTCAAGGTCAAGTGGGAGGCTGACAAGATGTGCAAGGGTACACGCATATGCAGATATGTCGCATCGTATTGTGAGGGTGTAATCCGACTTTCATAGGTGTATTTGCGCAAAGTTTGCTTTATTTCTGCGCGAGATTGGCTTGTTTGAAATGGATGGAACAGAGAAAATATTCAATGGCTCATTAGAACAATCAAAGAATCTCGCCCCACCACCTCTGTTGGGTGCGTAACCTGATGGAAAAGGGGAGTGACCTTTATTTGAGGAGAGGTATGATGAGAATCCTGTCAATGAAGAATGCCTTTATGGCCGTTGTTCTGGCCGTCTGCACTGCCGGTGTTTGTTCCGCCCAAGTGTTGCTCTATGACACTTTTGCCGATGGCAGTCGCGTTGAAACCAATCTGCCCACCGAATCGGCTGTCTGGGTCGGGACTCCCGGCAGCGTGACCATGGGTACCGGTTCCCTGGCGTATGCTCAGAGCACCGGCAGTCAGAAACTGTGGACCTATTTTGCGGCCAACGGTTCACCCGTCTCTCTGGAGGTTGGTCAGCAACTTATCGCCACGATTGGGTTTACTCCGCGCCAGACATTATATGATGTAACCTCCAAGAATTTCCGCTTCGGGCTATTCAACGATCTCACGAATGACCAATTGCTTTCCGACACCAACAGTGACAGCGGCGGAACCGGTAATCCATGGGAAGACTCAACGGGCTATGCTGTGCATTTCCCCTTGAGCTCGGGTCCCAGTGGTTCGAATGCCAGTGTCGGTAAGCGGATTCCCAACCTGACGACCAGTCTTTTGGGCAGCGGCAGTGCGTATCCCGGTATTACCAGCGGCGGCGATAAGTTTACCGTTACTCTTGATACCCTTTACACCTTGACCTTGGTTCTGGATTACCAGGCTGCCAACCAGATGGAGGTAACTTTCAGTATTGCCGATGCCACCGGTGTGATCTCCACGAATTCTATCCTCGATGACGGCACGTTCGGCGGCTATGACACAGGAGTCTATACGAACTTTGATCAACTGTTTTTCCGTTTTTCGAAAGCGGAAGGAACGGCTGACGTTATTGATTTCAACAGCATCAAGGTTGAACTCATCCCGGAGCCGGCAACGCTGGCACTGCTGGGATTGGGTGCCCTTGTGTCCCTGAGAAAGCGCCGTTAGCAGTATTAAAAAACAATTTTATAGTGTATCCGAGTCCATCTTGATCCCGGCCAGCGTACCTCTGCGTATGATGGCCGGTTTTTTTGGGGTGTTCTTTGATATGTCAAAGAAGTGTACGATTGCGCGAAATTGGTTTTATTTTAGCGCAAGATTGCCTTGTCTGTAATGCTGAAACAGGTGAAATTAACCCCATAGGAGAGCTTGGACACAGCGGGAGCATGTTGAATGAGCGGGCCACTGGAAGCGAACGAATAATGGTATTTGATGATGAGGAGATGAGCAATGAGAAAGTTATGTTTGTTCTTATTAATTGCAGGCATCACATTGATTCTGTCGGGTTTTGCGAAAGCGGGTTCGGTGGAAATCAAGGCACTTCAGGGTAAAGCGACAGACGGCCGCACCCCGGATGATGTTATCGGCGAGGCGCGCCTTGCAACTCGCAGCGGTACCTTTCCGGATGCCAAGAAATCATGGCTGCAGTTTGATCTGAGCGCTCTTTATGCCGAGAATCCGGAGTTGAAAGGCGCTATCACAAATGCCAAGCTGGTTTTCTACGGTGCTAAAAGTGAAACCAGCAACAAGACCTATGCGGTCAACGGCCTGAACGATGCGGCAAATCTTGAGGATTGGAGTGCATCGACCCTGACCTGGAATAATGCGCCAGGCAATGATACCACCCATGGTAAAAATCTAAATACAAGCCTGACCACTCAGCTCTATACCGGGACTGTTCTTCCGCCGTGTCTGGATACCCTGACCGAGACGCCGGAGGCAGACCGTGCGGCACTTACCGCATTTGTGAACGCCGATACGGATGGAAAATTGACTTTCATATTTACGGCCGGCGGTACGACCTATTTATGGAATGCAGGCGCTGAACTTGAGCCGGTGCTGGTTATCGAAGGCAACTTTATACCGGTCTCGGAGGGGTGTCCGGGGGTTGGCATTCCCTATTCGGCCTATGCGGATGTAAGCTGTCGAGCGGAGGGCGGAAGTTATGTCGACACGAATAGATCCGATTCGAGCAAACTTAGTGTGAGGGCATCTTCCAACGGTATAAAATCATGGATCAAATTCGATATCAGCGATCTTTCAGTTGATCCCAACAGCCTGAAATCGGCCACCCTGCGAATTACATTGCATGCCGGAAAGGGCGGGAGCCAGACCGTTAATGTCTCCGTTGTCAATGATGAATATAAGGAGAATATCGGTTGGGCGGAACGGGACATTACCTGGAACAATGCCCCGGGCAACCTGACGACGGATTTGGGGCTGCTTGATTCGACACGGACCACCCTTCTTAGTACCGTGTCTTTTACGGATGATGTGGCGGGCCAGCAGTTCTATATTGATGTTCTGCCGGCTCTGCAGGCGGATACGGATGGCATTTTGCAGTTTGTTTTACACAACTCACCGAACCTGCTTGATTTTGCCACACACGACCACGGCAGCGGTCAGGAATATTGGCCTCGTCTGGATATCCTTGAAGCGCCTGCCGGGGCGGATGATCCGTATCCATGTCCCGGTCAAGTCGTTCCGACGAGTCTGGTCGGGTTGTCGTGGACCAATCCGGATCCCAATGACGGAGTCGGCCCGGTTGTTTGTACGGTTTACTTCGGGACCGAACCCAACCGACCGCAGATGGACAGCATCACGCTGGTGCCGGACGGTCATTCGGTTTTGCTCAATGCCGCCAATTTTCCCACCTATGGGACGTTGAATAATCTTCAAGAGTATCATTGGACTGTAGATTGTTACGATATGTCAACGTCCACACTCATCCCGGGGCTGATGTGGGATTTCTTTGTGAATGATAACGATGCTCCGGTCGTGAATGCGGGTCCGGATCAGGTCGTGTGGGGCCTTCCCAAGACGATCGATCTGGCAGGGACCGTCATCGATGACGGGCTGCCGAATCCTCCGGGGATTTATACTGTCAAGTGGACGCAGGCCAGCGGTTCACAGGCCGTGACCCCCAGTCCGGATGATACGGTGGATGCCAGTGTGACTATCAGCGTGGCCGGAGTATATGAGTTTATGCTGACCGCTGACGACAGTGAAAAGTCCGCCTTCGATACCGTTCGGGTTGTCGTCGGGACGGATGCCTGTGAGGCCTCCCATTTAGATACGGGTGCGGGTTATGATGCCGGTGATGTCAATGAGGATTGTATTGTGAATCTGGAAGACTTTGCTTTGCTGATTTCTGCGAACTGGCTGGTTTGTACGGATACACTGACAAATTGCGGCCAGTGAAGCTTAGAATACAAGAATGATAACGAATGTGATGTCTGTGATGAGACTTAACAGGCGGTATTCAGTTGATGAGGAGAATAAAAATGAGAAAAACATGGTTATGTGCGATTTTATTCTGTGTTCTGGGCAGCAGTATTTTGGCCTCGGAAATCAAGATTTCAGCCGATGTAAGCTGTCGGACGGACAAAACTGCTCCGGAGATAAACAAGTCGGATTCGAGTAAGCTCAGCATCCGGTCGGATGCGTCATCGGCAAAATCATGGATCAAGTTTGACCAGCTTGGTACCTATGATCTTAGCACCGTCCGGGGTGCCCAATTGCGGCTGACCCTGCATGAAGATGAAGGCACCTATCATTTCGATGTCTCCGCCGTTAATGATCGCTATACGACCAACATCGGCTGGGCAGAACGGGACATTACCTGGAACAATGCTCCGGCCAATGATACGGCAAGCTATACCGGTTTGCTTGCCGAGGCGGCGACCCTGATGGGAACCATCTCTTTTACGGATGGGAAGGCCGGAGATCAGCTCTTTATTGATGTTCTTCCGGCGATTCAGGCCGATACGGATGGGATTGTGCAGTTCGTGCTGCATAATGCTGACAGTCTGATCAATTGTTCGACGCACGACCACGCGGCTTCTACAACCCCCCCGTTGGCGGGGGAAGAGTATTGGCCGACACTTTTTATTACGTATCCTCCTGCGGGCGCGGATTACCCGACTCCTGAAGATGGCGCCACGGTAAAATCGAGTCTGCCGGCGTTGTCGTGGACGAACCCGGATCCCAATGACGGCACCAGCTTGATTACCTGTGATGTTTATCTGGGCATTGAGCCTAATATATTGACCATGGATAAGGTGACATTGGCCCCCGGAGCTGATTCGGTTGACATCAATATACCCAATTTTCCCATCCATGCCACACAAGGAAAACTGGAAAATGTCACGACGTATTACTGGTGGGTCGATTGTCATGATCCCAGCCGAGAAACGGAGTTGATACCCGGTGAGGTATGGTCGTTCTATACTTATGATAACTTAGCCCCTGTTGTCGGTGCGGGTGATGATCAGGTCACCTGGATGACCCATGATCCCAATACCGTCACGTTGGTCGGAACCGCTGAAGATGATGGTCAACCGTCAGGGACGTTGACCGTCGCGTGGACCCGGACTGCCGGTCCCGCAACAGCCGTTATCGGCTCTGCCGACCAGAACTCGACAGTCGTCTCTTTTGTCGAACCGGGCGATTATGAGTTTACACTGACTGCGGACGACGGTGAACTGCAAACCTCCGATGCCGTACGAGTTGTTGTCGGAGCAGGTCCTTGTGACGCCTCGCATGTATTTACCGGCGATCTATATAATATGGCGGATGCTAACCGGGACTGCATTGTAGATTTAGCTGATTTTGTGGATTTGATTGCACTGGATTGGCTCGGCTGCACGGATACCCTGACCCATTGCGGACAATGATGATTGTAAGGGTGTGCAGGATATGACATAAGAGAACAGGATGAATCAGGCCCGCATCGGTGACGTGCAGGTGCGGGTCTGAAAGACGATGTGATATTTTT
>JAFGQP010000278.1 GCA_016935635.1 Sedimentisphaerales bacterium | reverse complement strand
CGGCACTATGATACTTCTTACGCAGACTATTAATGTTCTGACCATCATATCAACTGTGCCTTAAATGAGACACCCTCCGATGGATTTATAAATTTTTTTCAAGAGCCTGCTGTATTGTTCAGTATGCCGATGACTATTTAACAGGTGCTTCTCTTTAAAGTTCACTTTAAAAAAACGGTGTTAAGATTTTAGGATCAAGATTTTTTTCTTGACATAAAGTGAATCATGTATATAGTTGTTTAAAGATATTTCATTGTGACAATACGCTTCATTTCCAATAATCAACAATGCAATGCAAAAAAGGGGGGGGGATTGAGTTAGAAAACAAACCCATATTTTGAGTCCTTACAGGACAGGAGGGCACAATGAAAACGCAGAAAGTGTGGCATTTTTTGGAGCTTTATATTGTTTTTCTGTTATTGGGAGGAACCATAGTCATTGCTGCTGATATGTATCAAATTCCTATTTGCACACATACCGCTTACCAGGATTATCCTGCTGTCAGCGGTGACATCGTTGTTTGGCAGGATAACCGCAATGGCAGTTGGGATATCTATGCTTATGACCTATATCACCAGATGGAATATCCGATTTGTACACAGCCTGGCGATCAGACGCGGCCGGCCATCAGCGGTCAATATGTTGTTTGGATGGATACACGTAACGGCAGCGATGACATTTATGCCTATCATCTGGTTATCCAAACTGAACTGGCGATATGTACAGATGCTGCTGACCAGCAGTTTCCGGACATCAGTGGAGCTATGATTGTTTGGCAGGATCATCGAAACGGAAATTGGGATATATATGGGTATCAACTTGGTTTGGGTGGAGGCGAAAGAATATTCACAACTCATGCAGGTGACCAGATAAGTCCAGGAATCAATGATTCCAAAGTTGTCTGGCAAGATTCTCGCAATGGGGGTTGGGACATTTATGGCGGAGATTTAGTCGCCCATACGGAGTTTCCGATATGTACGAATGGATCACCCCAGCAAGTGCCAAAAGTGAGCGGTAATTTTGTGGTCTGGCACGATTACCGTAATGGAGCTTGGGATATCTACGGAGCCAATATAGGGGCAACGCCAATTGCGGAATGTTCTATCTGTACCCACATGGCCAATCAAACCTACCCCCTCATCAGTGGAACAGCAGTCACGTGGGTAGATTTTCGTAATGACAAACCTGATGTATATGGGTATGATATAGCCAGAAAGCAAGAGCTTGAGATTTGTACTGGATTGGGGAACCATTATGTACACGGAATGGATGGCCGGATGGCAGTCTGGGCGGACAACCGTAATGGCAATTGGGACATTTATGCGGCTGTGCTGGGGCAGGCAACATGGTCGGGATGTTCGGCCATTGATTTTGAGTGTATGCCGGTCGATTTGGTTGTTACAAATCAGTATGAAGGGGTGGTTTTTTCAGCGCCGGGTGGCAACTGCACAGGAAGTGCAGTAATCGTCAATATGGAGGAACTGGGCGGGACTTCATCGGGAGTACAGGCTTTGGGTACACAAGCCGGGCAGGGATGTGAATTCAGTCCCGAACACTTGCAGATGGTATTTGACTGGCCTCAGCAAAGGGTCAGTTTTACAGTCGGTCCTTATTGTGGCAATTATGTCATTCAGGCTTACGACGATGTATCCGGAGGCAGCCTGGTCGCCAGCCAGACGGTAGAAATACCCGGCTGTATGGCACTTCATGGTGTGCATCATCATGTGCAGCTTGTATCTTCCCAAAGAAATATAAAACGAATTGAAATTGATGCAGGTACCGGTGCTTCGGAGACGATTGATGATTTGCTGTTCAATACCGATGACACACCGCCGGTGGCAAGGATTGATTCACCGGGCTTTCATGCATGCTCGTGTGAATTGGTTAATGTCATGGGAGAAGCATGTGATCCGGATGGCGATATTGGACTGTATACGCTGGAGTATCGACCAGTCGATGCTGCGGAAGATACGTGGATATTGATCTACTCTTCAACTGAACAGAGATGTGGCAGTGAAGAGCTGGGCATCTGGAATACGTCCGAACTGATACATGGCTATTATTATCTACGACTGACGGCAACGAATACCTGCGGGCTCAGCGCAACGGCTGTGACCACAGCCTATGTTGACAAAATATTCGACTCAGTTGATATTCGTTATCCGGACAATAGAGGCGTTATAAGGGGCAGTTCGGTTTGTTTCGATGGAACCGTCTGGGATAACATTTGCTTCGATTATTACAGCGTCAAGTATCGGCCTCTGGGGGGTGCAAATTGGCTGCCTGTTGACCAGGCCAATCTTGTCTATACGAGTTCGGTTATGAATGACCCCTTCGCACGCTGGAATACACTGACAGTTGCGGATGGGAATTATGAAACGCTGGTTGAAGCCGTCGATAGCTGCGGCAATACGGCTCAACAAACCCGTCATGTCACTGTTGACAATACGCCACCAACAGCTGTGATTGCCAGCCCAATGAATTGCTCCTATTTCCAGGGGATGATTGACATAATCGGGACAGCTTTTGATGCAAACCTTGACAGCTGGACGCTGCAATATACCGGTGGAACTGCAAACAGCTGGGTAACCATAGCCTCGGCCGGCAGTGCTGTAATGAATAATGTACTGGGTACCTGGAACACGGTGAACCTGCCGGATTGTGCTTACACACTTCGTTTACAGGTGTGGGACCGGTCGCGGCTGGATTGTAGCGGAATCAAAAATCATTCTGAGTATACTGTCTCAGTCAATATCGGATCTGCAGCAAGCAACCCGGATCTCAATGGCGATGGATGCGTGAATCTTGATGATTTCGCTGTATTGGCTGCACATTGGCTTGAAGGGTGTGAACTCTAATAGATCAAGCATAAACGCAAATGGAGTTTGATAAAGCAGTCAGAGTTATTTTATACCCAACGGATATGATTATTCCGCGACGGCCACAGGCCGTTTTATGCCGCGCGTACTCACGAGGTAACGTTACCTTACGCAGATGCGGTGATAATGCTGTTGCTGGAATCTGGCGGCTGAAAGCTTTTTAGCCGCGACGAACCAGGAAAATATAAGTAGGATCGGCATAATACGTGCGAGGATTCAAGGAAATCAAAGATAATATTTTGAACGATCTGTGCAATCTGCGCAATCTGGGATTTCTTATTTTGCCATATATTTTTTCTTCAGCGTCGGACTGAATCGTTCAATGGCGTATCGCAGCATCGTTCGGGGCATCCGGCGGTAATGCTTCTGGAGGAATGATTCCACGCCGGCCTGGTTGATGCGTTTGCCGACTTCCCGCAGCATCCAGCCGACGGCTTTGTGTATTAAATCGTGGTTATCATCCAGCAGAATTTCCGCAATGGCAAAGGTGTCATCAGCCTGGCCGTGTTTAATGAATTCAAAGGTCGCCAGAATTGCGATGCGTTTATCCCACAGGCTTTTTGATTGAGCCAGAGTATACAGCACCGCCCTGTCTTTATCCAGCAGATAATCGCCGATAATATTCGGCGCCGACAAATCCACCAGGTCCCAGTTATTAATCCATTTGCGGTTTTTCAGATACATGTCAAATATCTTTTTGCGGGAAGTCCCCTCGGCCTTTTCATATTTCTGAATCAGAATCAGCAGGGCGGTCAGCCGGTGCTCGTGTATTTTACTTTGCAGCAGACATGCGACATCATCCAGCGATAAATCGCGGTACTGTTTGGCCAGTGTCCGCTGAGGTGGAACTTTAATGCCCAGGAAAATATCCCCTTCGCCGTATTGTCCCGGCCCGGTCTTGAAAAAACGCTGCAGGATCACGGCCTGTTCGGGATTGGCCATGACCTCAAAATCGCGTTTCAGTTGACTAAGAGTAGGTGCCATTCAGGTTATTGCCCTGCATGGGTCAGTTTTAATCCGAGGATGCCCGCAAGTATCAGCACCAGGCACAAAATGCGAACGGGATTAACGCTTTCAGAAAACAGAATAATTCCTCCAATTGCCGTCCCGGCCACACCGATTCCCGTCCAGACAGCATACCCCGTACCCAGAGGGATGGTTTTGACAGCTAGTGATAGAAACACATAACTGGCGATCATGCCGATGGCCGTCAGGATGGACGGTACCAGCCGCGTGAATCCCTGGCTGTATTTCAGACCAATTGCCCAGCCGATCTCGATAATCCCCGCAATGAACAGATAAATCCATGCCATCTGATTTATGCCGTTTTTTTCTTGGAAGAAGATTTGGATTCGGTTTTGGTTTCCCCGGCTGGCTTGCTGTCTTTGGTCTCTGTCTTGGATTCGGTCGAAGCCGAAGCAGGCTTGTCGCCGCTGGCGGCTTTCTTATAGGTCTCAGAACGATAGTCAGTCTGGTAAAAACCCGATCCTTTGAAAATCAGACCGGCTCCGGTACCAAACAGTCGTTTCAGTTTCAGCTTGCCGCATTTGGGACATTTTTTCAATGGATTGGCGGTAATCGATTGAAATTCTTCAAACTGATGTCCGCAGGCCTCGCATTGATAATCGTAGGTAGGCATAAGAAGACTCCTTATGGCTCTTGAACTTCGGTGTCATTAGTTTCGACGTCGGTTGTTTCCTCCTCTGCAGGCTCAGGCTGGCTGGGCAGTTTATTGACGACCACCTTGGCCGGCCGCAGAACCTGCCCATTGAGGGCAAAACCGCTCTGTAATTCTTCTAAAACGATGTTATCCGGCTTTTCCGGGTCACACTTCTGCATCAACGCCTCATGCTTGCCCGGCTCGAAGGGCTGGCCCGCGCTGACAATCTTCTCTACCCCATGGGCCTTCAGAGCATCAAAGAAATGGTCATACAGGAATTGAATCCCCTGGATGACGCTTTGGAGTGCCTCAGTGCCCTGGGCTGTTTTTGCTCCTGCTAAAGCATGGCCGAAATTGTCCAGCGTCGGCAGCAGTGTTTTGATAATACCGCGTTTTTCATACTCCACCGAATCGGTAATCTGACGCGGTACCCGTTTCTGATAATTGGCATAGTCCGCCGCCAGGCGCTGATATTTATCCGTCAGGTCCTTATTTTCATGCTGCAGTTTTTCAACCTGCTTTTGCAGATCTTCCGGAGCCTGCGCCGCGGCGGGCTGTTCAGCCGCCTGCGGGGCTTGCTGCTGATTATTGATGTCTTGTTCACTCATATTCTTTTTTTTGCGACCAAATAACATTTCGTGTTCCAGTTTGGCAGAAAACGTCTGATTGCTGAATCCGGCCTTCGCGCATGACTCACGAGGCGGACTTATTTATCCGCCCCAAGATGCCGTTTGAGCCGGTCAAAGAAACTCGTACTTTCTGAAGAATTGTCTTTGCCTTCAGTCTGTGCAAATTTCTGCAAAAGGTCCTGCTGCTCGCTGGTCAGCTTTTTGGGAATTTCCACCATTACCCGGACCAGCAGATCTCCGCTCCGGCCGGAGCGTAATTCGGGCAATCCCTGACCGCGAATCCGAAAAATGTCACCGTGCTGTGTTCCCGCTGATATCTTCAGCTGCCGGGTTCCATCCAGCGTGGGAACATCGATCGTATCGCCCAGGGTCATCTGCGTAAAACGCAGCGGCACGGTCACTACCAGGTTCGAACCATCCCGCATCAGGAACGGATGCGCCTTGACGCGGACATAACAATACAGATCGCCTCGCGGCCCGCCATGTTTGCCCGGCTCACCCTCACCGCTGACTCGTATGCCCTGACCTTCGTGAACACCGGCCGGAATTTTTACCGACAATGTTCTTTTCTTTGGAATAAAGCCCGTCCCGCGGCATTTCCGGCAGGGATCGGTAATGACCTGACCGGTTCCCTGGCAGGTGGGGCAGGTGGAGACCATCTGGAAGAATCCCCCCAGGCCGGCTCGCTGGACCTGACCAGTCCCGCCGCAGGTTGGACAGCGTGTAGGTGCCTTGCCTTTGGCAGCCCCAGTCCCTCCGCAATCCGTACAGATGTCCTGTCGGGTGAATTCAATCGTTTTTTCGGTGCCTTTGGCGACTTCTTCGAGTGTCAGTTCAACGGAGGTTTCCAGGTCATATCCCCGGCTTTGTCCATGCGAGCGGCTTGACCGTCGCCGACCGCCGCCGAACATGTCCCCGAACAGATCGCCGAACATATCCCCGAACATATCGGAGATGTCCTGGACGTTCATGTGGGAGTAGTCATGCACACCGGCGCCGCGCAGCCCCTCATGCCCGTACTGGTCATAGCGTTTGCGTTTTTCGGCATCGCTGAGGACTTCGTAGGCTTCAGCACATTCCTTGAACTTGGCCTCCGCTTCCTTGTCTCCCGGATTTTTATCCGGATGGTACTTCAATGCCATCCGACGATAGACTCGTTTGATCTCGTCGGCAGAGGCATTCTTTTCCACACCCAGCACATCGTAGTAGTCGCGTTTTGCCATCGCGTAGTCGCCTTTCGGCTGAAAGCAAAAACCGAGTTACCTGGAAGCCGAAGTGCGGCCTGTGCGGTAACTCGGTTTTGGATAGTTGAAGTTAAATTACTGCGCCGTGTACCGCGTTTTTCTTGTCATCTTCTTTCAGGTCGGTAATCACGACATTGGTGGTCAGCATCAAGCCTGCCACGGATGCGGCGTTCTGCAGGGCGGTGCGGGCAACCTTGGCCGGGTCAATGATGCCGGCCTTGAACATATCGACATATTCGCCGGTATTGGCATTGAAGCCGATATTGCCGCCTTTTTCAATCAGCTCTTCGACAACGACATTGCCTTCCATGCCGCCATTGTCCACAATCTGACAGGTCGGGGCCTTTAGCGCGCCGCACAGGATATCAAAGCCGATTTTCTCATCGCCTCTGACTTTGCTCTTGGCCTTTTCGATTTCCGGGATGCACCGCAGGAATACCACGCCGCCGCCGATGACCACACCTTCCTGGGCCGCAGCCTTAGTCGCATGCAGGGCGTCATCCAGCAGGTCTTTACGTTCTTTCATTTCGGTTTCAGTGGCCGCGCCGGCTTTGATGACGGCAACGCCGCCGGTCAGCTTGGCCAGACGTTCCTGAAGTTTTTCGCGGTCGTAATCACTGGTGGTTTTTTCGATTTGTGAGCGAATCTGGTCGCAACGGCCGGTGATGTCTTTCTTCTTGCCGGCGCCTTCGATAATCGTGGTGTTTTCCTTGCCGATGATAACCTTCTTGGCACGGCCAAGCTGAGACAGCTCGATGCTTTCCAGCTTGATGCCCAGGTCTTCGGTAATGACCTGACCTGCGGTCAGAACGGCGATATCCTGCATCATTGCTTTGCGGCGGTCGCCAAAGCCCGGCGCCTTGATGGCACAGACTTTCAGCACGCCCTGCAGGCGGTTGATAACCAGCGCTGCCAGGGCTTCGCCTTCCACGTCTTCGGCGACAATCAGCAGCTGCGAGCCGGTCTGTGCGATCTTTTCCAGAAGCGGAACCAGTTCGCGCAGGTTGGCGATTTTCTTTTCGTGCAGCAAAATATAGGCATCTTCCATCACGCATTCCAGCGTATCCGGATTGGTCATGAAGTAGGGCGAGATATAACCCTTATCGAACTGCATGCCTTCGACGACGGTCAGTTCGGTTTCCATGCCCTTGCCTTCTTCAACCTCGATGACGCCTTCCTTGCCGACTTTGTCCATGGCCTGAGCGAGAATTTCGCCGACTTCCGGATTGTTGTTGGCGCTGATGGCGGCCACCTTGGCGATGTCATCATGCCCCTTGACGGGTTTGCTGATGCTCTTGATATACTCGGTGGCGACTTCGGCGGCCTTGAGAATGCCCCGCTGAATGGCGACAGGGTTGACGCCGGCGGTGACATATTTCAGACCTTCGTTGTAAATGGCTTCAGCCAGAACGGTGGCGGTGGTGGTCCCGTCGCCGACGCGGTCGCTGGTCTTGCTGGCGACCTGGTTAATCATCTTGGCGCCGATATTTTTGAACGGATCGGGCAGTTCGATTTCTTTGCTGACCGATACGCCGTCTTTGGTCACTTTGGGTGAACCCCAGCTTTTGTGCAGCAGCACATTGCGGCCGGTGGGGCCCATCGTTACTTTGACGGCCGCGGCCAACTGGGCCAGGCCTTCTTTAAGCTGAGCCCGTGCCGCATCCTGATACATCATTTGTTTTGCCATATTTCAAAACCTCCAGTGTTCCGGGTAGGGTTGTTATTTTTCGATTACGCCGAGGATTTCGCTTTCACGCAAAACCTTGTAATCCTCGCCGTCCACTTCCACGTCGCTGCCGCTGTATTTGCCGAACAGCACGGTGTCGTTTTTCTTGACCGACATCGGGGCTCTCTGGCCGTTGTCCATCAGTTTGCCCGGACCCACGGCGACGACTTTGCCGATAAGGGGTTTTTCCTTCGCTGTGTCGGGCAGTACGATGCCGCCTGCGGTCTTGGCTTCGGCTTCCTGGGGTTTCAATACAACGCGATCTTCAAGGGGTATCAGTTTCATAACAGTTCTCCTGTTTCTATATTTATAATCTATTGATTATCGTTCAATTACATATCCATTCCGTCCATATCGTCCATACCCGGAGCGCCGGCCGGGGCACCCTTCTTGTCTTTGGGCTTTTCGGTGACGATACAGTCAGTTGTCAGCAGCAGACCCGCAACTGATGCGGCATTCTGCAGGGCGATACGCGTGACCTTGACCGGATCCACAACCCCGGCTTCCAGAAGGTCTTCGTATTTGTCCTTATCGGCGTTGTAGCCAAAGCCGCCTTTACCCTGAGCGACTTTGTTCACGACCAGGTTGCCCACTGCGCCGGCGTTGTCGGCGATATAATAGCAGGGCATCCGCAGGGCGTGGGCGATAATCTCGGCGCCGGTTTTTTCGTCGCCGTTGAGTTTGAGTTTCTTGACTGTCTCAATGCATCGAACCAGAGCGACGCCGCCGCCGGCGACGATGCCTTCTTCGATGGCCGCGCGGGTGGCGTGCAGGGCGTCTTCAATACGAGCCTTCTTTTCTTTCATTTCGGCTTCGCTGGCGGCCCCGACGCGTATCTGGGCAACGCCGCCGGTCAGTTTGGCTAAGCGTTCCTGGAGTTTTTCGCGGTCATAATCGCTGGTGGTTTTTTCGATTTCGTCTTTGATTTGTTTGATGCGTCCCTGAATGGCGGCATTGGCGCCGGCACCTTCGACGATGATGGTGTTATCGTTGTCGATGGTGATTTTTTTGGCCTGGCCCAACTGTGACAGTTTGATTTTCTCCAACTCAATACCGAGGTCCTTGAAAATCGGCTCTGCACCGGTCAGGACGGCGATATCTTCCAGCATGGCTTTTCTGCGGTCGCCATAGCCGGGAGCTTTGACGGCGGCAACCTGAAGAATGCCGCGGAGTTTATTGACGACCAGGGTTGCCAGAGCTTCGCCTTCGATATCTTCGGCAATAATCAGCAGGGGGCGTTTGCTCTTGGCGGCTGCTTCCAGCAGGGGGACGATTTTAGCAACATTGCTGATCTTGTCTTCGAAAACCAGGATATATGGTTTGTCGAGCTGACAGGTCATGTTATCCGGATTGGTGACAAAGTGGGGTGACAAATAACCGCGGTCGAACTGCATTCCTTCGACGTATTCGACGGTGGTATCGAGGCTCTTGCCTTCCTCGATGGTGATGACGCCGTCTTTACCGACTCGCATGAATGCCTCTGCCATCTTTTCGCCGATTTCAGTGTCGTTATTTGCGCTGATGGAGGCAATATTGACAATGTCTGCCTTTTTGGCGGCATTGATAGGCTGGGCCTGTCCTTTCAAGGATTCCACCGCAGCGGCGACAGCCTTCTGGATGCCGCGATTCAGACCCATCGCATCAGCACCAGCGGCCAGGTTTTTAAAGGCTTCTTTGAAAATGGCCTCGGTTAACACGGTTGCGGTGGTGGTTCCGTCGCCGGCAATTTTGGAGGTCTTGCTTGCGGCTTCTTTGACCAGCTTGGCGCCCATGTTTTCGGTTTTGTCAACCAGTTCGATTTCCTCGGCGACAGTGACACCATCCTTGGTCACGGTCGGACCACCCCAGCCTTTGTCAATGATTGCACAACGGCCGCGAGGACCCAGAGTGGATTTGACCGCGGCTGCCAGCTTTTCTACGCCGGCCAGCAGGGCGGTTCTTGCGTCGTTTTCAAACGATAAGTTTTTTGCTGCCATAACTTCTGCCTCTCCTATATTGAATGAGTAAAGCGACAGTTTTTCTTTTTAGGGGAATATTGCAAAACAAATACCAGGTTTTTGAAAACTTATATTACTGTCCCATAAAAAATTTATAAGTCTTTGTTATGACTATGGATGTGTATTTTGAAAATTATTTTTGAATTCTCTGGAAATATCTCGATGAGTCGTTATCTGCCACTTTGTAATATTGAAAAAGGGGTTTGTGTGCCAACTTGGCAGTGTGACAGCGGCAAATCCAGCACGAAAAAAAGTAAAGCAAATAAGGCTGTTGGACGATTTGGCAGTCAGCATTTAGCTGATAGGCAATCAGTATTAACCCGTATAAAGTGATTTTTGGAGAAACAAGATGCGAAGGATTGTGTTTTTAATGATGATTGGGTGTATTGCAGGGCTGCCAGGTCTGGTTCTCGCCGATGAGATTGATGACCTTCGACTCCAGATGCAGAATCAATACAAAGCGATGTAGGATATCCAGAACAAACTGATTGAATTGGAAAAGAAGCAGGTTCAGCAGGACGAGCAAATCAAAGCGGCCGCGGCCAGCAAAGAGACCTTTAAGGTTCCAGATACTCTGAAATGGGCGGAAAAAATCAAATTTTATGGCGATTTCCGTTTCCGATTTGATCACACTGAGCAGGAAAAGAACAGTGTTCAGCAAAAGGGGCAGACCAAGGGTATGGTTCGTTTTCGTCTTGGGATGACGATGAACATTAATGAGGATATGGATGTTCATGCCAGACTGGCGTCGGGTTCTGGAGCCGAGCCGACATCGACCAATTTTACCCTCGGTGAAAACTGGGCCAAAAGCAATCTCTGGCTGGAACGGGCGTACCTGGACTGGCATCCCAAATCCGTTGAGGGGCTACATGTGCTGCTTGGCAAGATGGGCATGCCGTTCTATTCGGTCAATGATTTGATGTGGGATGCTGACGTCAATCCGGAGGGCGCAGCAGTCCAATATGCATGGAAGCCTGCCGACAATATGGAAGCATTCCTCAATGGCGGCGGTTTCTGGGTGGAAGAAAGTGCCAGCGATGCGGAAATTGCGATGTGGGCTATTCAGGGCGGCTTGAAATATCACCTGAACAAGGAGACCAAGCAATATCTGGCTGCCGGAGCTTCCTATTATGATTATGCCAATATCAAGGGCGATCAAATTGAATCCTATGACGGCAAATCTGCCCGCGGCGGCAATACTGCCACCAAGATAGGGCCGGATTATCTTTATGACTATGATTATAACCTGGTCGAGTTGTTCGCTGAATACGGCCATACGATGTTCGGTTTGCCTGCGGGACTGCATGCCCAGTATGTCAATAATACAGCATCGGGTGTTTCCGCCGACACGGCCTGGCTGATTGGCTATCGGCTGAACAAGGCCAAAAAGGCCGGCTCATGGCAGTTTACCTATGATTACCGCGAAGCCCAGCGGGATTCGGTTTTGGGTGCGTTTGCCGAGACCGACTTCATCAACGGCGGCGTGGGCGGTCGGGGTCATCGCTTCGGCTGGAAGTATCAGTTTACTGATAATATCCAGGGCGGATTGTACTACTTCTTTGCTGATCGCGCCCGGTCAGTGTCAACCTACGGGGCATCCAACAAGGCCGACGATGAATACCAGCGTATTCGTGCGGAAATGGTCATCACGTTCTAAGCCCTGTTATTTTATCTGAATTCACAAAGCCCGGCCATCTGGTCGGGCTTTTTTTTTGAAATGAAGGCTAAGTCTTCATTTCGCAGCCCTATTTTCTTCCTATTTCTGATTTTGTGTAACCTTTGTGCTGATGCCGGGTATTATCTTAAAGGTCCTGAAATGATTCATGATGAAGGAGATACTCTTTCGTTGTTCAGATGACTGGTTAAATATACTCTGTACTTGTTTTGAAGCCGCAGGGTCTATTGTGAATTCAAGGTTTTTCTTGCTTTTTTGGATTATCTATGTAAATTGTCCCGAATGGGCAACACAAATCCGACCCTAACATGATGTTTTGAAAGGGAGCGCACGTGCATAAAGGTGTGGTTAAGACACTGATTATCATTGCAATTGTAATTGTAATTATTTTTGTTTTGGGTACCTTGCTGGTCAAAAAGACCCAGCAGCCCCTGCAGCCGACGACCGTCCGCCTGGAAGTGCTGAATACCGGGGATTTGCAGGAATTCATCAGCGCCCCCGGTGAAATCGAACCCAAAACCAAGGTGGAAATCAGCGCCAAGGTCTCGGCCCGGGTGGTCGAATTGCCATTTAAGGAGGGCCAGCAGGTCAAGGCCGGCGATTTGGTTATTCGTCTGGATGCCAAGGAAATGGAAAGCCGGCTCAAGAGTGCACAGGCCAATTTTCTGGCTCAGGAGGCACAGCTTGAGGTGTCCAAGACGCAAATTGCCTCTCGCAAGGCTCAAATCAAAGGTACGGAAGCCACGCTGGAACAGGTAAAAAAAGACCATGAACGTCAAAAAAAACTGCTATCAACCGGGGATATCAGCCAGAGTGTGTATGACCTGGCCCGACAGAAACTTGACGAATTGGAATCGCAATTGAAATCTGCGACATTTCAGATTGAGGCCGAAGAAAAGGGGCTCATTGTCGCCCAGCATAATCTCGATGCGCAAAAGGCCCAGATAGAGGAGGCCCAGGATGCCCTCGAATATACCACGATTCGCTCTCCGATTGACGGGGTCATTACCCGGATTAACGCCGAAGTGGGCGAAATGGTCATGACCGGGACGATGAATAATCCGGGTACGGTGATTATGATTATCGCGGATTTGTCCAAGATGCTGCTGGTGGCCCAGGTTGATGAGGCCGATGTGGGCAAGCTGGCTCTGGGGCAGGAAGCGAATATCCGCGTCAAGGCCTTCTGGGACCATATTTATCGTGGAAAAGTGGATCATATCGCGCTGACCAACGACAATTCACAGTCAACGGGAACGAAATATTACCGCACCGAGATTCTCATTGAAGGTGATGTCAGCAAATTGTATTCGGGGCTGACGGCGGATGTGGATATCTTTACACAAAAACACACGGATATTCTCAAAGTGCCCAGCCAGGCGATTCTGACGCGCAAAGGGGATGATTTGCCTGCGGATATCCGGAGCAATCCGCTGGTGGATGCCAACAAGACTGATGTGACGGTGGTTTTCCGTTATAATAATAAAAAGGCGATTGCCACGCCGGTCAGGATTGGGCCCGGGGATACCACCCATATCATCATCAAAGAAGGGTTGAAGGTCGGGGATCAGATTATCATCGGGCCGTACAAGGTGCTGGATGCCCTGAAACATGAGCAGGCGGTGCGGGACGAAAAAGAAGTCGAAGCGGAAATGAAGGCCAAAGAAAAAACCGAATCCGCCGCGACATCGACTGAGCCGAAAGCATCATAGAGAAAAGGAGCCTGGCAGTGAGTCAAAAATCAGTCGTTATCCGGCTGCATGACATCCGGCGGATTTACAAGGTCGGCACTGAGCAGATTCATGCGCTGGATGGGGTGAGCCTGGAGATTTATCAGAATGAGTATGTGGCTGTCATGGGTCACAGCGGATCCGGCAAAAGTACGCTGATGAATCTGCTGGGGTGCCTGGATCGTGCCACCAGCGGCGTGTATGAACTGGATAAACAGGACACCACCCGGATGGGTAATTCCGACCTGGCTCGCGTACGCAACGAAAAAATCGGTTTTGTGTTTCAGTCCTTTGAATTGCTGCCGCGGTTTTCGGCGCTGAAGAATGTGGAACTGCCGCTGATCTATTCGCGGCAGGCGGTCTGGAACCGTCGGGAACTGGCACACAAGGCCCTGGAACGGGTCGGCCTCGGGGAACGGACCAGCCATCGGCCCAACCAGCTTTCCGGCGGTGAAAAGCAGCGTGTGGCTGTGGCGCGGGCCCTGATTAATAATCCGTCCATTCTGCTGGCGGATGAACCGACGGGGAATCTGGACAGCAAAACCAGCGAAGAAATTCTTGCCCTGTTTCGACGGCTGCATGAAGAAGGACAAACGATTATCATGGTTACACACGAGGCGGATGTGGCCTGCCATGCCAAACGGATTATTCGAATGCGAGATGGAAAAGTCATCAGCGATTTGCCGACGGAGCAGGACGCCGTCTGGGCACAACGCCCTGCAGGAGCCGGACGATGAACATGATTCTGTCTCTTCCGATTCGTCTGTTTCGGCTTATGGCGCAAAGCATCGGCCTAGCCCTGGTGCAAATCTGGGTCAATAAAACCCGCTCGGTACTGACGACGCTGGGTATTATCATCGGCGTTGCTTCCGTTACCGCCGTCATTGCTGCTTTAAGCGGTTTAAAAGCCAAGATTATGAGCGATATTGAAACGTTCGGCACCAATCGTATTTTTATCTGGCCCACCCGGCCGGACACGGGCAAATATAAAAATGTGCCCTGGGATACCATTCGCTTCAAGCCGGAACAGTTTGAAGGACTGCTGACGTATTGCCCGTCTGTGTCATCGTTTACGCAAATTGAAGACAACCGGGACAGCATTCGCTACAAAGAGAAAACACTCGAACGGATTCGCCTCAGCGGTATTGAGTCGGCCTGGCATCAGATCGAATCGCGTCCGGTCATTATCGGAAGAGCCTTTTCTGCGATTGACCAGACGCAGGCCCGTTCGGTTTGTCTGCTGTCGCAGAATCTGCGGGATAAGCTGGGCATGGACCGCGACTGCACCAATGAACTGGTCACTATCGGTTATCGAACTTATCGCGTGATTGGGGTTGTGGAGAATCGCCCATCCATGTCAATGATTGGAGGAGCCGGCGGCGGCAACGAGGATTATGAGGTCTTTATCCCATTTCAGACGATGTATCGCAACTCCGGCAACCGGCTATGGTTTATGGTGATGGCTGCCAGCAAATCCGCGGATGTGTCGGAGGAGGCCAAGGCGGAAATTACCTTTTTCCTGCGTCAGCGGCGGCATATCGAACCCGGCGAACCGCCGACATTTAATGTGCAGACCGTTGAAAGTGAAGTGCGGACCTTTCAGAAGATTGCGACGCGGTTTACGCTGGTGGCCGGGGCAATTGTGGGTATTTCGCTGCTGGTCGGCGGCATCGGAATTATGAATATCATGCTGGTTTCGGTATCGGAGCGAACCCGTGAAATCGGACTGCGCAAGGCGGTCGGTGCCGGCTTTGCGGCCATCCTGACACAGTTTCTGGTGGAAGCGGTGGTGTTGTGCTGTATCGGCGGCCTGATGGGGCTGGGGCTGGGGCAATTATTGACCTCAATTATCGCCCACATCCCGCAGGTGGATATCCTGGACAAGGCATACATTCCCGCGTGGGCGGCGCTGATGTCGCTGGGATTTTCGGCATTCGTTGGCATTTTCTTCGGATTATTCCCGGCCGTGAAAGCGGCTCGACTGGATCCTATTGAGGCGTTACGTCATGAATAAATGGATACGATGCAGAATTATTGTTGGATGTG
>JAFGQP010000277.1 GCA_016935635.1 Sedimentisphaerales bacterium | reverse complement strand
TGGATTTCCTCCGAAGGCCCGGCCATCAGGGAATTTGAGCAGAAATTTGCTGCCAAAATCGGCCGCCGCTTCGGCATCGCCGTCTGCAACGGCACCGCCGCCCTTGAAATCGCCGTCAGAGCCTTGAATCTCGGCCCCGGCGACGAGGTCATCCTGCCGACTTTCACTATCATTTCCTGTGCCGCTGCCGTCGTCAAAGAAGGGGCCATCCCCGTCGTCGTCGATGCCGACCCCGCGACATGGAATATGGACTTCACCCAACTCGCAGAAAAAATCACCGCCCAAACCCGGGCCATCATGCCCGTCCATATCTATGGCCTGCCCGTCGACATGGACCCGGTTGTCGAACTGGCCCGCAGGTACAATCTCAAAGTCATCGAAGACGCCGCCGAAGCCCACGGCCAGACATACAAAGGCAAACCCTGCGGCACCTTCGGTGACCTGAGCATTTTCAGCTTTTATCCCAACAAGCTCATCACCACCGGCGAAGGCGGCATGCTTGTAACCGACGATGAAGCCCTCGCCCAGCGTTGCCGCAGCCTCCGCAACCTGTGCTTTCAGGCCCAGCAACGGTTTATCCACGAAGAACTCGGCTGGAATTATCGCATGACCAACCTCCAGGCCGCACTCGGCCTGGCCCAGTTGGAACAGTGGAGCAGCTTCATTCAGCGAAAACGCAAAATGGGCCGTCTTTATACGGAATTATTAACAGGCGTCCAAGGCATCCAATTGCCCCTCGAAAAGACAGACCATGCAGACAATCTCTATTGGGTCTTCGGCCTGGTCGTGGATGAGAAATCAGGCTCCGCGAAAACCATCATGGACCGATTGGCCCAGCACCAAATCGGCACCCGCCCGTTTTTTTATCCCATGCATCAGCAGCCGGTCTTCCAAAAAATGGGTTTGTTTTCGGGCCTTTCCTGCCCCGTTGCCGAACGCATCGCCGAACAGGGCTTATACCTGCCGTCGGGCCTCGGATTAACCGAAGACCAGATCGTCTATGTCGCCGATTGCCTCAAAAAAGTCTTGAAATCTTAGACCGGAACCACTATGCCTGTTTTTCAGCATTATGCCCGCTATTACGACTTGCTCTATCAGGATAAAGATTATCCGGCTGAAATTGCATATATAACGGATAAGATAACCCGCTATCAACCGGCCGCCAAAACCATCCTCGACCTCGGTTGCGGCACAGGCAAACATGCCTGCCTTTTGGCTGAAAAAGGCTATGATGTCGTCGGAATCGATTTCAGCGAATCCATGATCGCATTGGCCAAAGACCGAAAAAATCAGCAACAGAGCAATTCACAATGTCCTGTATTCCAGCAGGGCGATATCCGGCATCTCAACCTGAACAAGCAGTTCGATGTTGTCATCTCCCTGTTCCATGTCTTCAGCTACCTGACGGCCAACGAGGACCTGACACAGGGTTTCCAGACCGTCTCCCGCCACCTTAAACCCGACGGCCTTTTGCTGTTTGACTTCTGGTATGGCCCGGCCGTATTGGCCCAGCTGCCCGAAATCCGGACCAAAAAACTCGCCGATGACATCATCGAAGTCCAGCGGCATGCCCGCCCCGAAATCCACATCAATGATAATATTGTGGATGTCAATTACGACCTGTCTATCCGCGAACGTTCCACGGGTAAAATCGATACCATTCGCGAGCAGCATCGGATGCGATACCTGTTTCTGCCCGAGGTGCGGCACTATCTCCAGAACGCTGACCTCCAATACCTCTTTGCCGAAGAATGGCTGACCTGCTGCACCCCCTCAGTCCAAACCTGGGGAGTCTGTTGCGGCGCGGGTCATTCACGGTAGATGTTGTCTGAATCTCCGTATAAAAACCTGTCAAAGAATACTGCTCCCATTCAATACGCAATCTGTATCCATAGTAATACCCCCTCCGTCAGCAGAAAAAAATGATGTTGATATCAGTATTTATCCTTATTTTGCTGAATCCAATCAGTTTATGCGGAATTACGATTGTTTTATTTCGTCATTTTGAATACAATAGAATGTCATTTTGAAGAAAAATCAACAGAATGATTGCTGTATAATGACTTTTTCTGAGAGGAGAAAACCATGAAATCCCCAATTTCATCTTTTACCATGCTGATTTTCGCGGGAATGTTATGCCTTTTAGGGATGAAGCCATGTGAAGCCGAAGTCACGATTTCCATTTCTCCAGAACTTGCTGTTCAGCAGGGTGCCCAGTGGCACATCCTGTCGGATCCGGGGACATGGTATGATACCAATGTCCCTGTTACACTGCCGCCGGGGATGCACACCGTTGAATTCAAAAACCTCTCGGATTGGGCCGAGCCCATGTCACTGGAAATTGTGGACGCAAGCGATACTCAGCAGCTTTTATCTGTCAGCTACACAGCCTTAACCCATTTGCCGCTGGGTGAAATCCCCAACCAGCTTGCCTGGCAGGGCCAGATCCTGCAAATGATGATATGCCTGCCGGATTCGAATGGGCAGGCCATGACTAATGCACTTCTTACTGCCGAAGTACAGCCAGCCCCCCAGGGAACCTTCTCGCTGATGCCTGCCATGGAGCCGGGCTATTACATACTCAGCTATCTGCCTGTCGCCGAAGACCGCGATGATTTTTTAATCATTCTCGAAGGCCGCACTTCGGATGATTCCCATAAGGCTGGCCAACTGGTTCGTATCAGCCCGATGCAGACGTTTGTGGACGAAGCCACGATTTTCAAGACAGGCCAGCATACCAAAATGATCTCCGGCCAGTCATCCATTCGTGTCAACGAAGATATTCCCCAGGCCGTTGCAGTACCATTCAACTACAAGACCAATATCCATCCTCGTGAGATCCGTATTGAAGGGGACCATATCGAAATCAGCCGTTATAATGACGACAATAAGTTGTATCTCCAATTGTGTGCCGCGACCGATTCGGGCGGGAATGTTCTCAATGCCGATATTGGAAGTGTAGAAATTATTGCAGATGTATTGGTTATCAAAACCCGGCTGTGGATTCCTGCAGCCAAAGTGACCATCAAGGCTGTCGAGCTGTATTTCGAAGACGAAGACCCAGCAGCTCCGGCCTGTATCGTCACGACGCCTGTCGAATTGACTAACCGACCGGCGCTGCCATCAGGGGCCGCACAGGGTGTCAATGGTGCTGCCGGTTTGAATGCAGGCGATATCACAATTGATGTGATGGAATTTCATTCGGCTCAATCCTCCTCCGGAATCACTCCCAAACGGTTCATTCTGAATGGCGGTGCCGGGCAGCCCGCAGGCCAGGGCAGAAACGGCGCCAATGGGCCGGCTGTTCCGTATAAAAACAGTTTTCAAGTCTGTTGTGAAACATGGTTGGGAGTAGATCAGTTTTGGACTCCTCTCTATGCGGATGATTACTATAAAATCACCCACATCATTTATAGTGATCATTCTGATGGATGGGATTTCGATTGGGATTCTTTCAGTCGATGGGATGGCTCAACCACATTGCCCCACGGCGAGAATGCAGTTCCTGGAGGACTTCCAGGAGCAGGCGGCAATGCTGGCCAACTGAAAAGCACTTCATCTGTGGTTAGCCTTTATTCCATTAATTCCGGCATCAAAGGTCAGCGAGCATTAACCTATGCCGGCGGCCAGCGAGGAACACCTCTTTATTATGTTGAGTTGATCTATGATTTGTACGGTGCCTGGATGGGTTCCGGATGGTGTGAGACTAATCTGGGATACTGGGGAACAGCTCTAAACGGTGCAGCGGCTTACGCCCCGGATGACAGCAGTGTTCCCAATGGCCAGCCCGGAACCTATGAAGAAATCCCCTCCGGCATGGAACAGTTCTCGCCGGAAAACTTCAACCAGAATCTGAATATTATCCGGCAGTTCTATCTGGCCAACCAGATCGATGTCTGCAAACAGAAAATCGATAAATACATCCAGTTGATCAGCCTGTTTAAACAAAGACCTGAATGGGACGCTCTGCCCTTTGTACGCAAATGCCGAGTCGAAACCATCTATGGCGATCTTCGCTCCATGCAGAACCGCATCGAAAACGGCCTGGACTACTACGGCAATCCCGCCGGCTGGGCGCCGATGCTCAGCTTTGAAGTCAACCGGACCATCTTCGATAATGAAATCGACCGGGC
>JAFGQP010000276.1 GCA_016935635.1 Sedimentisphaerales bacterium | reverse complement strand
TTCCCAGGCCAATCGTAGTGAGTTCAAGCTCCGATTTTCCAAGTTTTCTCTTTTTCATACCTGGTTACTCCTGAATAATCCTTTATACTGTATCAAAAATCCCGCTTTTCCACAACTGTAAGCCGTTATGCAGGGATTAAAATATAATTTTGCAAATTTTGTGGTTGAAACGCTGGAGTAAAGTCGATATTATGAACATAAGTTCATAATTAAGAGTGCAGAGTATGCCAAGACCCTATAAAAATCGATGTGTCAACGGTCGTCCTGTTGCGGTGATTTATAAACCGGCAGGCATTCCCGTAGCCGGACTTCAGTGGATTCAGCTGAATCTGGATGAGTTCGAATGTATTCGATTAATAGACCATTTGGGTCTTGAACAAGAGGAGACTGCTGAGCAAATCGGGGTTTCCCGGCCCACGGTCACGCGGATTTACGCCTCTGCCAGGAAAAAAATTGCCAATGCTCTCGTGCAGGGACTGGCGCTGCGGATTGAAGGCGGGCCGATTGTCCAGCTTTCTGAACTATGTGCGGGCCTGAGCTGTCAACGATGGTATCAGCACGAGAATCAATCAATTGAAAATAAATCACGGAGTGATAAAATGAAAATAGTTATCTGTGCACAAGCCAATAGTCCTCAGGCCGCAATTGACAACCGGTTCGGTCGAACGGCGTTTTGGGCGATCTATGATGAGCAGACCAGGCAGTATGAATTTATTGCCAATCAACAGAATATGCAGGCGGCCCAGGGCGCCGGGATTCAGGCAGCCCAGACCGTTTTAGATGCGGATGGGGGCATCCTGATTGCCTGCAATGTGGGCCCCAAGGCGATGGCGGTTCTCCAGGCCGGGGGTGTTCAGGTCTTTCAGGCACCTTCGGGTATGAATGTGGAACAGGCCATTGCAGCCTATCAGGCAGGGCAGCTTCAGCAGATACAAAACGCCAATGTCGAAGGGCATTGGGTGTAATTACAGGATCCGTCATGCGCATTTATATTGATTGTATTCCCTGTTTTCTGCGTCAGTCGATTGAAGCCGCAAGGCGTGTGACGCCAGATCCGTGCATTCATGAGCAGGTCGTGCGGGGGGTTCTGGGGCTGATCAATAATATGGATACGCGGCAGACTCCGCCGGCCATTGCACAGCACATCCATCGATTAATTCGGGATCTGACCGGGATTGAAGATCCTTATCTGGGTGTAAAAAAACAATTTAATGCGATAGCGATGCAGTTGTATCCGAAACTGCGGAAGACAATTCTCGACTCTGCAGATCCGCTTGATACGGCGGTGCGGCTGGCCATTGCGGGAAATATCATCGATTTCGGAGTGATGGGCAAGCTGGTCGAAGGAGATCTGCACAGGACAATAAGCGATTGTCTGACCGCGGATTTTTCGGATATCCAGTTAGAGCCATTCCGAGAGGCGGTGCAGAACGCCCGGGATATTCTCTACCTGGCGGATAATGCGGGGGAAATTGTATTTGACCGGCTGCTGATTGAGCAACTTCCCAGAGAGAAAATTACCGTGGCGGTCAAGGGTTTGCCCATCATCAATGATGCGACGATGGATGATGCTGTTTCTGTTGGCTTGACCGAACTGGTTGAGGTGATCGACAACGGGACCGATGTGCCCGGGACGGTTTTGGATTGTTGTTCAGTTTCTTTTCGCAAGCGATTTGAGCAGGCGGATCTGATTATTGCCAAAGGGCAGGGAAATTATGAGACGCTCAGCGATGTTGCGAAGAACATATTTTTTATTCTGAAGGCCAAATGCCAGGTGGTCGCGCACCATCTGGGCTGCGAGGTGGGCAAGATGGTATTTCAGCGGTCAAAAACCATTTGCGGAGAAAGAGAGAATGTCGAGATATGACGAACTGCATCAGTGTCCTGCGTTTTAAGTGCAATCTGCATCTATTTGTATGCTCAGGATGCAGTAATGCCGATGCCGTGATGGGATATGTGTCCGGGTCTTACAGGGTACGATAGAAATCACAAAATCATTAAAATTGTTGGAAAGGATAGCGGCTATGGGAACCAAAGGTAAAGCAATTGTTCAGTTGGATGTTGATGAGCTGATTCGCTTGTTAAACAAGGCTTTTGCGGATGAATGGCTGGCTTATTACCAGTATTGGACCGGCGCTCAGGTGGTCAAGGGGCCCATGCGCGGTGCGGTTACAGCGGAGTTAAACGAGCATGCACAGGATGAATTGCGGCATGCCGGCATGCTTACGGAAAGGATTATGCAGCTTGGCGGCGAATTTATTCTGGATCCAGCAGACTGGAAGAAATTGTCAAACTGCAGTTATGATGCGCCGGAGAATCCCTTTGTCAAAAATATTCTTGACCAGAACATCAAGGGTGAACAGTGTGCTATTGAGGTCTATCATAAGCTGGTGGAGCTGACCCGAGACAAAGATATTGTTACCTATAATATGGTTGTGGAGATACTCGAAGACGAAGTAGAACATGAAGAGGATCTCCAGGCGCTTCTGGAAGACCTGGAAATCGCGAAGAAGCAAAAATAAGGGATATCGCAGCAATCAGAACCGTAAAAAAGACACTCTCGATTTGAAAGGAAATAAATATGCCAGGTGGAGATAGAACAGGTCCGATGGGTATGGGACCGATGACCGGTCGCGGATTGGGCACATGTTCCGGCCGGACAGGCAGTGCAATGTATCTGGGCGGCGGACGTTTTGCCTGGGGCTGCGGTATGGGTCTCGGCAGCGGCCGGCGGAATCGTTTCTGGGGCCGTCAGCCGGGCGCAGCAGAGATGCCGCAATATGAGCCGGCTGCCGCAGCACAGGAACTGGCTGAACTGAAACAACAGGCACAAATCCTGCAGGACAGCCTCAAGGATATCAACAGCCGCATTGCGCAGCTTTCCAAGGCTTCCTTATAATGAAAATTGCTGTATCGAGTGGCAAGGGCGGGGTCGGCAAGACCCTGGCAGCCGCGTGCCTGGCTTCGGTGATGGCAGAATCACAGACGGTCTGTTATGTGGATTGTGATGTCGAAGCCCCCAATGGACATTTATTCTTAAAGCCGGCGGATGTCAAATCGGCAGAAGAAATACTGCCGTGCATCGAAGGGATGGACCCGCAGCGATGCACCTACTGCGGTCAGTGCGCCCGTGTTTGCTATTTTAATGCGCTTGCCGTGGGCAGGAAAAACGCGATTGCTTTTCCGGAATTGTGCCGGTGGTGCGGAGCCTGTTTGCGGGTCTGCCCGACCGACGCCCTGATTACGGGGCAGCGTGTCGTCGGTACAATCTGCCGGGCGAAGTCCGGTGCGATCCGGCTTCATTGGGCGACCCTGGCTGCCGGGGCCGGCGGCATGACGGTCCGATTGATTGAGCTATTGAAAGAGCGGACGCAGCATGAAGAACTGATTATTCTGGATTCGCCTCCGGGTACAAGCTGTTCAGCGGTGCACACCATCCGTCAGGCTGATCATGTGATTCTTGTGGCCGATCCGACTCGGTTTGGAGTTCATGATTTGAAATTATCGGTTCGCCTGTGCCGTTCGATGAATATCGAGCCGTTGATATTGATTAATCGTGCCGGACTGGGTGATGTGGACGGGCTTCGTCGGTGGTGCAGCGAACATCGTTTGCGTATTCTGGCGGAACTGCCGGACAGTCGCGAGATTGCTCATCTCTATTCGCAGGGGATTTTGCCTGTGATGCGGATGGAAAGTCTGCGGCGGCAATTTCTGGAAATGGCGCAGACCCTGCGGCAGCTGCCGGCTGCAGAACCGGTGGCCGACAATCCTGACGTTGTTTTATCGTGGCAGCAGGGCGGCTCGGTATCGTCTGAGTTGCCCGTCAGCAGCCCTCGTGAGTCAGCGCCTCAGCCGGCGGAGATTACCATTGTCAGCGGCAAAGGCGGGACCGGCAAGACGTCCCTGTGTGCGTGTTTTGCACAGCTGGCTGGCGGAGTTGTCGCTGATTGCGATGTGGACGCGGCGGATTTGCACCTGCTGCTTGAGCCGAGGGTGCTTGAGCAGGGGGTGTTTCGCGGCGGACGGGTGATGCAGATTGATCCGGCTCGGTGCACCCGGTGCGGGGCATGTGTGAACGTGTGTCAGTGGAAGGCGATCCGCCGCCAGGACGACGGCAGCGTGACTATTATCGAACAGGATTGTGAAGGCTGCGGAACGTGCCTGCAGGTCTGTCCGGTCAATGCGATTGATACCGAACCCACCGATGACGGACGATGGTACTGGTCATCGACGCGATTGGGACCGATGAGCCATGCGATGCTGGAGCCGGGCAAGGAAAATTCCGGCAAGCTGGTCACGGTGGTTCGCAAACAGGCGACCGACCGGGCCGAAAGCGGACCCAGTGCCAATGGGGTGGTTATTCTTGATGGTTCTCCCGGGACGGGCTGCCCGGTGATTGCTTCGGTCGGCGGTGCGCGGGCGGCTGTCATTGTGACTGAGCCGACGGTATCAGGACTGCATGACCTGGAGCGTATCCTGGAATTAACCGAGCATTTTCGGATCCGGGCGGGAATTATTATCAATAAAGCGGATTTGAATCCAGAGATGACCGAAAAAATCAAAATTGCAGTGGAGTCTCATCATGCGGACTTGCTGGGAGAGCTCCCTTATGATACAATTTTTGTGCAGGCACAGCAGGCCGGCAAAACAGTTTTGGAATATCAGCCGGATAGCGAACTATCCGAAACGATTCGATTGATTTGGAAACAAGTTCAGAGTTTAGCAGGAATAGTCCATGAGTAGTAATTCGCAACACACGGAAGATCACGGCCATCCGAAGGCGGACATGCATAAGCTGACCCGCAGTATGGCTATGATTGGCAAAAAGATTCTGGTGCTGTCCGGCAAGGGCGGCGTCGGCAAAAGTACCATTGCAGTCAACCTGGCGGTCGAACTGGCCCGGCAGGGCAACCATGTGGGTTTGCTGGATGTGGACCTTCACGGCCCCAGCATTCCCCGCATGACCGGGCTTGTCCAGCAGAAATGCTTCGGTCTGGAAGACCAGATTATGCCGCTGGAAGTTTCAGAGAATCTCAAGGTGATGTCGATTGCCTTTCTGATTCCTGATGATACGCAGGCGGTGATCTGGCGGGGGCCGATGAAATATGCCGTGATTCAGAAACTCCTGGCCGATACGGTCTGGGGCGAACTGGATTATCTGGTAATTGACGCGCCTCCCGGCACCGGCGATGAACCCCTCAGTGCCGCACAGCTGGTCGGAGGTGATGCCGGAGCGGTGATTGTCACCACGCCGCAGAAAGTCGCTGTCGAGGATGTCCGCCGCTGTATTACGTTCTGCCAGCAGGTGCAGCTGCCGGTCTGGGGGATCGTCGAAAACATGGCGTCCCTGTATTGCCCGCATTGCAATCAGGAAATCAAGCTGTTCAGTGACAACTCCGGCGGACGCGAACTGGCCGAAGAAACCGGGCTGGAACTGCTGGGCAGTCTGCCGCTTGAACCCGAAGTTGCCAAAAGCGCCGATGCCGGCCTGGCGATTCGCGATTGTTCCATCTCGCCCCGGATCAGCCAGGAAATGGATAACATTATTGCTCAGTTGAAAATAAAGATGAATTCTGCTTCAAAACAAGGAGATTCTCAGGTGTTAAAGATTGCGATTCCTACAGTTAACGGTCAGTTATGCATGCATTTCGGACATTGTGAACAGTTTGTTGTTATTACAGCAGATCCGCAGACGAAAACCATTACCGGCAAGGATCTGCTGGATCCGCCGGCGCATGAACCGGGTCTGCTGCCCAAATGGATTGCCCAGCAGGGTGTCGAGCTGGTGATTGCAGGCGGTATGGGACAGCGTGCCCAGCAGTTGTTTACCCAGAATCAGATTCGGGTGATTGCCGGTGCACCGGCGGATTCCCCGGAAAATCTGGTGACCGCTTATCTGAATAATACACTGCAAACCGGCGCCAATACCTGTGATCATTGATGGATTTGGAAATGAAATAAGGAGGTTTGTATGGAACAACACCTTCAGATCACTATTTTAGTGGACAATGTCGCCTGGCGTCCCGACTTGCAGGCCGAGCATGGTCTGTCGATGTGGATTGAATATGGCGACAGGCGGATTCTCTGGGATACGGGACAGGGCGGGGTGCTGTCTGCAAATGCAAAGTCGCTGGGGGTGGATTTGACTCAGGCGGATATTATCGCTCTCAGTCATGGGCACTACGACCATACCGGCGGACTGCCATCGGTGCTGCCTATTGCTCCCGATGCGGAAGTATGGATGCATCCTTTGGCTACCGTTACCCGTTTCAGCCGGAAAGAAACGGTTCATCCGGTGGGGATGCCGGCTCAGGCTGCTGAATCCCTGCAGGGGCGGACAATTCACTGGATCAAGTCCTGGACCGCAATACATGAAGGTGTTTTTTTAACGGGGTCAATTCCCCGTAATACGCCGTATGAAGATACAGGCGGGGCTTTTTTTCTGGATGCAGATTGTCAGATTCCGGACATGCTGCCGGATGATCAGGCTCTGGTTGCAGAATGCAGCAAAGGTCTGGTGGTTGTGCTGGGCTGTGCCCACAGCGGAGTGGTGAATACGCTGGATTATGTACATCTGAAAACATCTGGAAAACCCATTTATGCGGTCATGGGCGGGATGCATTTATCAAAAGCAAGCCAGGAACGGCTGGATTATACCGTCCAAGCCCTGAAAAAATATGATGTACAGATCGTTCTGCCGCTGCACTGTACCGGAGAACGGGCAACCCATTACCTGCGAACGGCATTACCGGACAGGAGCATTCAATTGTCAAACGGCCCTTTAATCAAACTATAACTCAAGTTAAAACAGGAAGAACAGGATGATACTGAATACCCCTACTAAAGTATTTTTGACCCGCGGAATCGGTCGTGACAAATATCAATTGAAATCATTTGAAGAAGCCCTGCGCAGGGCTGGCGTAGCCCAACAGAATCTGGTTCAGGTATCATCCATTCTGCCGCCTCATGCCAAAATCATCAATCGTTCTGCCGGCCTGAAATATCTTAAGCCCGGCCAGATTACCTATTGTGTCATGGCTCGATGTGATACCAATGAACATGGGCGTCTGATTTCGTCTTCGGTTGGTATTGCCGTTCCCAAGGATCGCAACCAGTGGGGCTACCTTAGCGAGGTGCACGGCGTGGGAATCAATCAGAAAGATGCGGCTGATATGTCCGAAGACCTTGCGGCTGATATGCTGGGTACGACCCTGGGGCTGGAGGTGGATCCCAATAAAGACTGGTCGGAAAAGGAACAGGTCTATAAAGCCAGCGGTTTGATTATACGCAGTTCCAATATCACTCAGTCCGCCAAGGGACAAAAAGGGCTTTGGACGACGGTTGTCGCGATTGCGGTATTATTATTTGAATAATCGCTGCTGATTTCCGTGGATCGGTTTACCACGCCTAACCAGTTGCGTTTTACGTGCGTAATCGTACAATAAGGGTATGGTAACTTATGATCCTATAGACCGTTATGCTCCCCAGCGGGAGCACATGATTCGCCACGACCTTAGAGGACGGGACATTCGTGATGCGCGAGTATTGGAGGTTCTGGGGCAGATACCGCGTGAGAATTTCCTGGCCCCGCAGTATCAGCATGCCGCCTATGAGGATAATCCCGTACCGATTGGCCTGGGGCAGACCATCAGTCAGCCTTACATTGTGGCCCTGATGACCCAGTGTCTTGGGCTTACCGGCACTGAGCTGGTGCTGGAAATTGGCACCGGTTCAGGCTATCAGACCGCGATTCTGTCCAAGTTGTGCAAAAAAGTTTATACCATTGAACGGTTTGATGAATTATCGGTTCGTGCTCAATCGGTATTGTCGACTCTGGATATTCATAATGTGGAATATGCTGTGGGAGACGGTTCCTGCGGCTGGCAAAGCCCGTTTTTGTTTAGTCGTATTATTGTAACAGCGGCGGTACCTCGCCCGCCTGAGCCGCTTGTTGTACAGCTTCAGGAGGATGGGATTCTGGTTGCGCCGGTCGGGGATGAGTACAGCCAAACGCTCATTCAATATCAGAAAAAAGGCCAAGAATTAAGGCATATCGAGATTTGCGGCTGTCGATTTGTGAAACTGGTTGGCAAATATGGCTTTCCGCCCTCCGAATAGCGGGCAAGCTTAAAATAGCAAGATAATGTTATTGTAAAATCAAATATTCAAAGACCCCTCGTTTTTTTTCAGTTAGACTAAAAATGAAGACCCCGATGCGGGTCTTTATTTTTTTAATCTAAAGTGTGTTTTTTGAGGAGTAACATAAGTGACTGGAAAAGAACGTGTTATGAAAGCCATGCGGTGCGAGAAAACAGATCGCATTCCATGGGTACCATTTGTGGGCTGTCACGCGGGGGCACTGGTTGGAAAAACGGCAGATGTATATCTAAAAAGTTCAGATTTAATAGTCCAAGGTTTTTCGGAGGCTGTAGGCCGTTATAAACCCGATGGACTACCTGTTGCGTTTGACCTGCAGGTCGAAGCCGAGGCGCTGGGGTGCCAGTTGGCATGGGCCGATGAAAATCCCCCGGCCGTGATCCATCATCCCCTGTGCAATGGTCATGGTGTGAAATTGGAGGATTTAAAAGTACCTGGCCCGGATGCTGCGCGTCTGGGAGTGGTGCTGGATGCGGCAAAGAAACTGCGAAATGCCCATCCGGATATTGCCTTGTACGGCTTGATTACCGGGCCATTTACGCTGGCCCTGCATCTTCTGGGTACGGATATTTTCATGAAGATGTTTGATGAGCCGGAGTATGTCAATCAACTCATGCATTTTTGTGCGGATGTCAGCAAAGCGACGGCGGGATATTATATCGATGCAGGCTGCGATATCGTGGCGCTGGTGGACCCGATGACCAGCCAGATTGGACCCGACCAGTTTGTGCAGTTTGTCAGCCCTTATGTAACCGATGTATTTGAATTAATCCGTCAGCGGGGAGCGCTGAGTTCCTTTTTTGTCTGCGGTCATGCTCAGCAGAATATCCCCGTTATGTGTCAATGCAAATGTGATAATATTTCGATTGACGAGAACATCCCTCTCGATTATGCCCGGCAGGAATGCGCTAAACATCACATCAGCTTCGGCGGCAATATGCAGTTGACCAGCGTGCTGCTGCTGGGCGGACCTGTGGATGCTCAGAAAAATGCCATTGCCTGTATGGAACTCGGCGGTGATACGGGATTTATTCTCGCCCCGGGCTGCGATCTGCCGTATGCAACCCCTCCAGCCAACCTCGAAGCCGTGACGGAGATTGTACTGGATTCCTATAAGCGGGATGTGGCCAGGACACTGGCCTGTGAAACGCCGGACCAGAATAAACTGGACATGAACGAATACGGTCAGGCGGACAAGGTCGTTGTGGATATTATTACACTGGACTCCGAAGCCTGTGCACCGTGCCAGTATATGGTGGATGCCGTCAGGCGTGTTGCGCCCGAGTTCGAGGGAATTGTCGAATGGCGAGAGCATAAGATCAAATACCGTGAGTCGCTGGTGTTTATGACATCGCTGATGGTACGGAATGTGCCGACAATCTGCATTGATGGCGAGATTGTCTTTGTGTCACGAATTCCGCCGCGGGATGAATTGATTGCAGCGATCCAGAAACGCATCAATGAGAAATTCCGGCTGCGGATTCAGCAGAAAAAGGCCCGGCTGTATGTGCTCGGTCAGGATTGCGACAAGACCTGCCAACTGAAGGATCATCTCAGGCAGGCTGTCACGGAATTGGGTGTGGATGTGGATATTCAGCTTGTCAAAAACGAGGATACGATTCGTTCGTATGGTCTGACCTCCGGGCAGCTCCCTGCGGTTGTGATGGCGCGATTCCAGGTCAAGTCGATTCGACAGGTGCCGCAGGTGATGATTATTAAGGAGTGGCTTAAAGACTTATGATAGACGTATGGATACTTGGCGGTTATCTGGGGGCGGGCAAGACCACGGCCCTGAACGAATTGCTTTGCGGCGGGCCAATCGCACAGGCCAATCCTGCGCTGATAATCAATGAATTTGGCAAGATTGGCGTCGATGGGGCTCTGGTCCATCGTCGCGAGCTGACTCGATTTGAAATCAACAAAGGCAGTCTGTTCTGTATTTGCACCAAAACCGATTTCCTGAAGGCGCTGTCCGATATTGCCGGCAGCGGAAAGCATCAGGCGGTACTGATTGAAGCGACCGGGATTGCCGAGCCGGTGGATATTGAGAATTTCCTGACCGAGGGACCGCACGCCGGATATTTTCGTCTGCGGGGCAACCTTTGCGTTGTGGATGCGGCCCATTTTACCCAGGTGGCGGCATATTTGAAACCTGCTGTGTCGCAGGTATGCTGGGCAGATGGAATGATTATCAATAAATGCGATCTTGTCGATGCGCAGCAGCTTAAGATGCTCCGAACCGTACTGGAGACGATGAATCTCAGGGCGCCTGTTATGGAGACCGCTTTCGGCAAGATAAAGCCGACATTTTTGAATCTTATCACTCACCGTTGTCACAGTGAAAATCTGGTTTCATGCGCACCGGAACAGATCTTCGCGGTGTCGTTCAGTACCAATCAGGCTGTGTCGGAGGAAAAATTCTTTAATGTGCTGGAAAAAATGAAATCCTCCATCTTGCGGCTCAAGGGAAATGTGGCGTTTGACTCCGGCCCAGTTTTTGTGGAAGTGGTTTGTCAGTCGGTCAACAGGCGGCCTGTGATACAGGATATATCAACGCAAAATAATGCAGCTACAGCATTTACGGTAATTGTCTGGAACACGGACAAAGACTTTCTCTGCCGGCAATTCGAAGAATGCTGGCCAAGCATGCCTCTTAAAATAGAGAATGTAAAGCCTGAATGTTGTTCTTGACAAATCGTTTTCCTCCGGCTACAATCTTTCCCTTGCAGTCGGGTGAAAGAAGTGTTTCTGCCCGACTTTGTGGTGGTAGTAGCTCAGTTGGTTAGAGCATCAGATTGTGGTTCTGAGGGTCGCGGGTTCGAATCCCGTCTTCCACCCTT